>JAZSDW010000019.1:0-12283 GCA_045531355.1 Clostridia bacterium
AGTATATTATAAATTATATCACAAAACATTACAGAATTCAATATTTTGCAAAAAAAAATTCTGTATATGCAAAACACAAATACAGAATTATATAAATAAACAGCAAGAGGTTAATAGTATCGGTAATGTAAACATACCCACTGATGTTTTGAAGAAATTAGTGTTTACTATTAAAATTAGGATAATCAAGATATAATAAAAATCCGAACCCTTCACCGATTGGTACAAGGTTCGGATTTCTACTGTTTGGTGCGGATAAGAGGACTTGAACCTCCATGAGATTGCTCTCACATGGACCTGAACCATGCGCGTCTGCCAATTCCGCCATATCCGCAAATTCTATTTTACCCGAAGGTGGTGGAGACAACTGGAATTGAACCAGTGACCCCTTGCATGTCAAGCAAGTACTCTAACCAGCTGAGCTATGCCTCCGTAATCGAACAAAACATATTATAGCACATATTTTAAATAAAAGCAAGCCTTTTTTTATATTTTTTTCGTTTTGTGATGCAAAGGCCGCCTTTCCGGCTGTCTGCTCCGTTCTAAACGCGCATCTTTTCGCATACATATCGCTTAAAAAGGAGGCGACTTATATGCAAACTATTCAGGAAGGAAGCCGTGGCGTGTTTGTCGAGTATTTACAGCTTGCCTTATCCAGAATCGGGTATCCCATCACGATAGATGGCGTCTTCGGTCCGGCCACCCGCGCGGCCGTTTTGCGTCTGCAAAGCGCCTATCGCCTTTCGGCCGACGGCATTGTCGGTCCGGCTACCTGGGAAGTGCTCATACCCTTTTTGCGTGGATACGCAAATTATACCATTCAAAACGGCGATACGCTTTTTAAAATTGCCCGGCGCTTCTATACAACGGAAGCAAGCATCCGGCTCGCAAATCCGGCGCTTATCCCGGATGCGTTGCAAATTGGACAAAGGCTTACGGTACCTTACGGTTTTTCCATCGTTCCCAGCGGCGTTTCCTATTCCTATTTTCTTGTAAAGCTTCTCTACGAAGGGCTTTTGGCGCGCTATCCCTTTTTACGCGGCGGCAGCGCCGGAACCAGCACCCTCGGGCAAAATCTTTACTATATCCAAATTGGAAGCGGAACCAATGAGGTTTTCTTCAACGGCGCCCATCACGCCAACGAATGGATTACGGTGCCCCTGCTTCTGCAATTTTTGGAAGCCTATGCAAAGGCGTATGCCGAAGACGCGGAAATTGGCTCTTTTCGCGCAAAAACGCTCTTTTCCGCTACCTCGCTTTTCGTTCTTCCTATGGTCAACCCCGACGGTGTGGACCTCGTAACAGGCGCGCTTTCGTCCGCTTCTGTTCCATATCGCACGGCCATGCGCTATGCGGAAAACTATCCGCAAATCCCCTTTCCAAGCGGTTGGAAGGCAAACATCGCCGGCGTAGACCCGAATTTAAGCTATCCGGCCGGCTGGGAGGAAGCGCGGGAAATTAAGTTCAGCCAGGGCTTTGTCTCTCCGGCGCCGCGCGACTATGTAGGTACCGCCCCGCTGGATGCGCCCGAATCGCGCGCCGTGTATGACTTTACAAGACAAAGGGACTTTCTGCTCACGCTTTCCTATCACACGCAAGGCAAGGTCATCTTCTGGAAATATCTCGACCTTACGCCGCCGGGCGCACAGGAAATCGGCGAATACTTTTCGCGTGTCAGCGGCTATGTACTCGCGGATACACCGCGCGTCTCCAGCTATGCCGGATATAAGGATTGGTACATTCTCACTTATGACCGCCCTGGCTATACAATAGAAGCAGGCAGCGGTCAAAACCCGCTGCCCTTAAGTCAGTTTTCAGAAATATATCGGGATAATCTCGGCATCCTGGCCGGCGCACTCGGTATTTTTACCGATAGGCCTTAAAGTCCAGAAGACGAATATCCTTTATCATACCCTTCCCAAGACTGGTATCCACAGTTGCATAATCCGTAGAGAGATACTTTTTGTTATCATCCGGGAAAACCGTTGTCACCGTCTTGCCGCCCATTTCTGCGAGCAGCAGCGCACCGAGGAAATTTGCGCCGGAAGATACACCCACGCCAAGCCCCAGCTTTTCAGAGAGAAGGCGTGCCATTATGATGGCCTCGGTATCATCAACAGAGACTACGCTGTCCAAATCCGGAAGCGAAACTAAATCCGGAATAAACTCATCGGATATACCATAAATTTTATGCTGGCCAACCTTGTACCCCGTCGAAAGCGTGGGAGAATTTTTCGGTTCTAAGGGGTGCACCTTGCAGGCGGGATTGCATGCCTGAAGGCGTTTTCCAACGCCCATCACAGTGCCGCCCGTTCCTACGCCCGCCACAAATCCGTCGGCTACGCGACCGATAGCAGCCAACTGCTGCACGATTTCTTCGCCGGTATACAGATAATGTGCCTCTGTGTTATCCGGATTTGAGAATTGGCGGGGCAAAAAGACACCTTCTTTTTCTCCATCCGCTTCCGCCTTTGCAATCGAGCCGAGAAACCCACCTTCCTCGCGAGAAACCAGCACCACTTCTGCACCGAAGCTTTCCATGATATGTATGCGCTCCTTCGTCATCCAATCCGGCATATAAATCCGAACCGGATGCCCAAGTGCACTTCCAACGGCAGAAAACGCAATGCCTGTATTTCCGCTCGTTGCCTCTACAATCGTATCGCCCGGCTTGAGGCTTCCGTCTTCATACGCTTTCTTTATAACATACTGCGCCACTCTATCTTTGATGCTGCCGGTCAGATTATAATATTCTGCCTTTGCAAAAATAGTGTGCCTAGTTCCTTTATATTCAACATCAATCTGTATCAGCGGCGTGTTCCCCGCAAGCGCCGTCATATTCTCCAGTTGCAAAACATCACTTCCTAACATATCAATCTATATTATAATATACCAAACGCCCCCGGTTTGTCAATCATTTTAGGAAGAAAATTTTGAATAAAAGCGGAAATCCACGGCGGATAAATCCACGCAAAAGAAAAAGCATGATTCGGTAAGGGCTCCACAAAAGCCGAAGCCCCAGGCTCCCCTGCACAATGGAGCTCCCGAGAAATCGCCTGGTGTGGCTTTCCTTCCACGCTTCGCGCGCACGGCAAAAAAGCTCGTAGCTTACGCTTTCCTTCCAGAAATATAAAAAAACATCCATACGGTTAGTATGGATGCTTTTTT
Source organism: Clostridia bacterium (assembly GCA_045531355.1). Taxonomy (GTDB): domain Bacteria; phylum Bacillota; class Clostridia; order UMGS1883; family UMGS1540; genus SIG447. The sequence continues at coordinate 3,169 of JAZSDW010000019.1, forward strand.
TGTTTTTATTCCGCCGACAAAATATATCGGTATACCGGCTGGCCGCCATACAGCGCCGAAACCTCGGCATCCGGCCACTGTCCGGCAATCTTTTCCTCGTATTCCTTTGCCTCCTCCTCCGAAACGCCTTCGCCATAAAGGATTGTGACCGCAAAAGTATCTTCTGAAACCATGCTTTCGACCATTTTGTCCATGACCGCCGCTTCGTCTTTGCCGGCAGCCACAATCTTGCCGCCGCAAAGGCCAAGGAAATCATCCTTGTGAATCGAAAGCCCTTCCATCTCCGTATCCCGGACAGCGTTTGTCAAAAGACCAGTTTCAACCATTGCCGCCGCATCGGCCATCGCCTCCTCCGGCACTGCGCTTTCTGGATCAAACGCCATCAGCGCCGCAATGCCCTGCGGTATGGTTTTCGTCTTGATCACTACAACCTCTTTATCTGTCATGTCCGCCGCCTGCTCGGCCGTCAGAACAATGTTACTGTTATTGGGCAGAATATAAATCCGCTCGGCACTTAGTGCGCAAATCGCCTCCAGAATATCCTCCGCACTCGGATTCATCGTCTGTCCGCCGCTGACAATCGTGTCCGCGCCCATATCCTGCATCAGTGCACAAACGCCATCTCCGGCCGCCACGGAAATAATCCCGTGCTTTTTCATGGCCTTTTCGCTTCGTGCCTCCTGCTGCTCGCGCAGATTGTCTATTTTAATATCAGTAAGCATACCGAACCTAAGCGCACATTCCAAAACCTGTCCGGGATGGTCTGTATGTATGTGCACTTTAATAATGTCTACATCGTCAATAACGAGAATGCTCACACCTTTATCTAAAATCTCTTTTTTAAACGCTTCGCCTTGCGCGCCCTTATCGCGCTTGCAAATCAGAAATTCTGTGCAGTAGCCTGCCTCCGGCGGTGCCTCTGCCGTAATCGTCGGTGCTGCGCTCGGCGCCGGCTCGCTTGCCAGTTTCGGAACTACTTCGCCGGTCCTTGCCGCAAGAAGCATCCCCTCAAAAATCAGCATAAGCCCCTTGCCGCCGGCATCCACAACGCCTGCACTTTTCAGAACGGGTAACATCTTGGGCGTCTCGTCAAGGGCCGCATTGCCACTTTTGCAAACGGCCTCCAAAAGCGACAGCATATCCGCATCGGAATCCAGTTCCTCCATCGTTTCGGCGATTCTGCGAATAACGGTTAAAATCGTCCCCTCCGTCGGCTTCATAACGGCGCGGTATGCCGTTTTAGAGGCGGAAGACAGCGCCGCAATAAAATCGGCTTCCTTGATCGTTTCGCAATCAGCCAGTGCTGCCGAAAGCCCCCGCATAATCTGCGAAAGGATAACGCCGGAATTTCCGCGCGCACCGCGAAGCGTAGCCGATGCCACCGCCGTGCATACGGCCCCGGCCGAAGGACAATCCTTTTCCCCCAGCGCCTTTTCTGCCGCCGACATTGTCATACTCATATTCGTACCCGTGTCCCCGTCCGGAACCGGAAATACATTCAGATCGTTTACAAACTGTTTATTATTGTCCAGATGATGTGCTCCGGAAATAAACAGGGTTTTCATTTGCTTTGCATCAAATTCCCGTAACAATAGCTTGCCCTCCTGTTTTATTTGCCGCTTTGTGCCCGCACCGTTTCTACATGCACGATAACCTCACAAATAGTAAGGCCCGTGTTTTCCGAAAGCTGATATTTTACATTTTTGATAATGCTTTCAGAAATAGCACCGATGTTCATGCCATATTCCACCATGATGTGCAGAGAAACGCTGATACCGGCATCGGTCATACGCACCTGTATGCCCTTCCCCATTTTATCTCGCTTTAAGAGAGAGGCAATCCCATCGCGCTTACTGCGGTACACCATTCCGACAACGCCATAGCACTTTGTAGCAATATTGCCAGCCATCTTTGCAAGGGCATTTTCGTCGATGTAGACAGCGCCAAGCTCTGTTTGCATAATGTTAATCATAGGAACACTCCTTTTGTTATAAGGTTATTCTATTTATATTCCCATTCTCCCGCTTTTTGCAGGAAAACCAAAATATTTGTCTTTCTTTCGCAAGCCTTTCTAAAAGCCGCAGCGTACTTTCTTCACGCCTATCATCGTATTGCAGAAAAGAATCATCTAAGAAAATCGGCATTTCGGGGTCTTGCAGCACCAGTGCGCTGACGGCAAGCCGGACCGAAAGAAAAGCCTGATCCATCGTTCCGCCGGAAAACGCCTTCAGCGGTCTGTGCGTCTCGCGCCCCATCGTTACCGCATACTTTTTATCTAAAAGCAGTTTTTCTTCCCTTCCGGTAATTTCCGAAAGGTAGGCTGATGCCTTTTCGTTAATCCGCGGCGTAAAATCACGACTTAGTTCATTTCGCACTTCTTCCAGCGTTTCTGCCGCAAGCTGCAACGCCGCAAATTCCTTCTCCGCTTCCGCAAGTTCTTCCATCTTTGCCGCACGCGCAGAAAGAATCACATCGGGCGCCATGCGTCCATCGAGGCTTCCTTTTAAAAAGCCTTCGATTTCTGCAAGTCTCCGCACCTTCTCGGCATAAAGCACATCTGCCTCGGCTTTTTCCTCTGCCAGCTTTTGTGCTTCCGCGGAAAAGACAACACCGCCTTCGGTCAGGCTTCCTTCCTGCAGCGTTTTCTCCAAAAGCGCCTTTTTCTCTTTTGCCGCTTCCAGTTTCTCGTCCAGCGCCAGCTTGTGGGCACGCTTATCCATGTACTCCTGCACGCTCGTGCATCCAAAGGCAGAAAGCGCAGCATCGCGCGCGGTATTTTCCGCTTCAATCCTTAAAATTTCTTTTTTTGCCGCCCGCATGCGTTTGTGACTCTTCATGGCCATTATACCCATTAAAAGAGCCACAATAGCCGCTGCACCGCCAAAAAGCATCTGCTGCATCAAAAGAAAACCCACGCCGGCTAAAAGCGCACATGACGCCGCTATGAATAGTGCAAGTCCGGCTTTTTTCGCTTTTTCTTCTTCCAGAATATGGAGTTTTGGATTTTCCGCCGGTGCAAAATAGCCGTCCGCCAGTTTTTCTGCAAACGCCGCATACTCCGCCTGTTTTTTCTCTAAATATTGTATGTTCTCGAGCGCTTCTCTCCGGGCTTCTTCAATCGCACTTCGTTTCTTCCCGGCTTCCTCTGCCTGCCTTTTAGCCGCATCTGCGTGCGCAGTCAAAATGGCTGCTTCCAAGGCTGCGCGTCGTGCCTCGATTTGCCCAATTTCTTCACGCAATGTTTTTTCTTCAAAGCGGCAGCGGAAAAAGCTCTGATTCTCAGTCTGCGCTTTTTCCAAATCGCCTGATAGTGTATCAATCTCGCGGCGAAGGGCATTGATTTTCCCGCCGTCCCCGCGAAGATGCCGGTACATGCGCATCTGATCCTTTAAGGACGCCATCGCCTCATCAAAGCCTGTTTCGGCGCTACCGCTTCCCGCAAGATTCAGAAGCTTATCAGTAAGCTCCTCATCGCCTCCGTCAATGCCGATCTCGTTTTGGCGCAGAAAAACCGTCTTTAAAAACGCATTTTCGCCAAACCCAATTTCGTCTTCAAGATGCACGACGCATTTCTCGCCGGTAACCGCGTCAAGGATATTGCATACATCCTGTGCCGGCGTTTTCCCTGCCGTGCGGCTGATTACAATACGACGCCCATCTTTTAAGGTGACTTCCATTTCTCCGGAAAGGGTCCCACCCTCCCACGGCATATATTTTTTTCGGTCCCCATCGGCGCCACGCCCGGAAAAGCCGTAAAGCATCGCCTTGATAAAGGCCATAACCGTTGTTTTCCCGGCCTCGTTCTCGCCATAAATATAGTTAATCCCTTCTTCGAAGGAAAGCGTTTTATTCTTAAATTTTCCAAAGGAGGTTATCGAAAGCGTATGAATTTTCATCTTCTTTGCCCCCGTAACGCCGCAAGCCCTGCTTTTATAGCCTTTTGACCGACTTCATCCGTTCGTGCGGAAAGCCGCTCCATAAAAAGCTTTTCGAGGAGGCTTTCTTCCGGTGGGAACGCCATCGTCGTCATATCCTCCGCTTTGCAATAGAAAGAGTCCTGCATGAGCGCTTCTGCTATTTTTCCTGCATCGGGATAGAACCCGCGTTCCGCTTGCCCCGAAAGCACAATCTTATACAAATTCTCCCGGGAAAGCTCCGCGCGGATTGCGTCCAAAAGCGCCTCCGACGAAGCATACGGCGCGACATCTACAGAAAGCGTTATATTTTGCCGCTTCCCAACTTCAACGAACGACAGATCTGCGCCGTCTGCACCCACCTCGCCGCGGATATAGCCGCCGCGCATTGGTTCATCAAAATGACGGGGCTCGGGAATGCCCGGATATGCGTAGCACACTGCATCAGCATGCTGAAAGCCCGAAAAACTGTGGACATGCCCCAAAGCGGCATAGCTTACGCCCGTTTGTGCCAAGGTTTTTTCAGGAAGAGGGTTATAGTCACTCTCCGTCCCTAAATCCCCGTGCATCAGCAAAATGCTAGTCCCCTTTTCGGTTTGCAGGCGCTCTTCCGGCAAAAAACTGCTTTTGACAAATCGGCTGAAAAAGCCCTGGCCATATACTTTAGTTTCGCCTATTTGTATCGCAGTAAGCGTTCCACCGAACACATGCACATTCTCGCCGAAATTCACACTTTTATAAGGAGAGTCGGGTGCTAAAAAGTCATGGTTTCCCGGTGCAATGAGAACAGGCGTATCTTGAATTTCCCGAAATGCCTCCACCAGAAACTCAATTGTGGAAGGGGACACGAAGCGGGAATCAAAGAGATCGCCTGCGATTAAGAGCATATCTGCCCCTATCGCCTTTGTATCCTCTATTATACGCAAAAAAGTCTGCCTCTGTTCCGCCTTCCGGATTTCTGCCACCCGGGGCGGAAGCGAAACAAAAGGTGAATCTAAATGTATATCCCCTGTATGAACAATCCGTGTCATTCATACCTCTCCTTCATTCGGGCTTTACGCTACGCCTTTTAAAAAGCAAGGCATGTGGCGCACTATCCCGATAAATAAAAAGATTGCAGCGAAACACCTTTGTAGACAAAGTGCGGCTGCAACCCCATATTGTGCGGTTTATTTTTCTTCCAAGCTGAACTTCTTTCTAAATTTTTCCACGCGTCCGCCCGTGTCAACGAGCTTCTGCTTGCCAGTGAAAAACGGATGACAACTGGAGCAAATTTCAACAGAAATATTCTCAACCGTCGAGCCGGTTTCAATCACATTACCGCAAGCGCACTTAATTGTTGTAGGATTATATGCAGGATGAATTCCTTCACGCATACCGTTCACCTCTTTCCGTCCCAATAATATCAAAAAGTATTATACCACACTTTATATGCTTTTGCAACTATTTTTTAAATTTTTTTCTCTTTCGGCAAAAAATGCCTGTTTTTCCGTTTCTTACGCGGCTTTTTGCCCCTCGCACGCACGCTTGTTTTTCAGCTACTCAATCGAAAAATCTTCATTTTCGTATTTGGAAAAGTCGATGTTCCGAAGGCGTTTTACCTTGATTTTAAACGGATCCAACAAAAACCGCGGACAAACATGTTCCCGCGGGACAATTCCCTCAGTGTTGCACATGATTCTTCGTTCAATCGCAATATAAACGCCATGACTGCAATAGCGGCAGCAATTATATTCGTTCATCATTTCACGCAATCGGCTCCACAGTTACCTTTTCGTAATCCCTACAAAGGTTTTCAAACGATGGAATATCCGTCCCTTCCGTCTGAATTTTTGCGGTTGCAAAGGCCATGGCATAGCGAAGTGCCTCACAAAAATCGCCATGCACCGTCTGGCCGTAAAGGTAGCCGCACAAAAAGCTATCTCCTGCACCCACCGTGCTCCGAACTGCTGCATTCAGCGGATACACGCGGTACAGTTTATCCCCCTGTGCCGCTACGGCCCCGTTGCCTCCAAGTGTGACCAGAACGATTTCAAGGCCACCTTCCACAAGTTTCCGTGTAGCACGGGAAACATCTGCTACCGTTTTCAGTTCACTACCGCAAAGCTGCTCCAGCTCTGCCTGATTGGGTTTAATAATGTCTGGGCTGGCCTCAATGCCGCACCGAAGCACGGCACCATCGGCATCCAATACCGTTTTGGCACCCTTTTCTTTTACTATTGTAATCAAGCGCTTGTAAATGTCCTCCCCTAAAGAGGGATGCACGCTGCCGCCCATATAGACAACATCGCTCTTTATCGCCATGTCCGCGACCTTTTCAAGCAGCGCCTTAACATCGTTTTCGGAAACCTCAGGCCCATTTTCATTGATATCCGTATATGTCTGGGCTTCCGTGTCCAGAATCTTGATGTTTACTCGGGTGTCCCCCTCGGTATACACGAAATCTGTGTTTACACCCGCATCCTTTAGAAACTTTCCAATCATCTGTCCGTTATACCCGCTCAAAAAACCACTCGCCGCGCAAGGAATGCCGCATTGTGCTGCAATTGCAGCCACATTGACACCCTTTCCGCCCATATTGACCTTCACCCGTTCGGCACGATTCACGGCGTTGATCCCCAGTCCTCGTACATAATAGGTTTTATCAATGGCAGGATTCAGGGTAATGGTCGACAAAATCATTTCGTCAATCCTCCTTGGAAAGGCGCAGCACCTCTTCTACGGCATCGCTGACAGAAAGCTCTGTAAAGCCTTCGCCACTTCTCTTTTTGAATTCCACTATGCCCTCGGCCGCTTTTTTGCCGACCGTGATGCGAATCGGAATTCCGATAAGATCCGCATCCTTAAATTTCACGCCCGGCCGCTCTTCACGGTCATCAAGAAGCGTTTCCACGCCGTGTTCGCGCAGCGTGTTGTAAAGCGTTTCTGCAATTTCCTTCTGCGTTTCGTCCGTCGCATTTACGAGCACAATTTCTGCCTTGTAAGGTGCAATGCACATCGGCCAGATAATGCCGTTTTCGTCATGATTCTGCTCAATTACCGCCGCGATACAGCGGTTAACACCGATGCCATAACAGCCCATAATCACAGGTTTTTCCTCTCCGCTTTCATCCGGGAAAGTTAAATCCAGCGCTTTGGCATATTTTGTGCCCAGCTTAAAGATATGTCCGATTTCGATGCCGTGCACCGTTTCGATTCTGCCACCACATTTCGGGCATACATCCCCGCTGACAATTGTTCGGAGATCTGCTACGGCCGTAGGCGTAAAGTCACGCCCGGGTTCTACATGGATAAGATGATAGCCGGTTTCATTCGCACCAACAACCATTTGTTTCATTTCCATAACCTCGTGATCGGCATATACGGGAATCGAAAGCCCGACCGGGCCTGCAAAACCGACCTCCGCTCCGGTAATTTCCCGGACGGCAAACGGCTCGGCAAGCTCCGCCTCTTCTGCCGATTGCAGAAGGTTTTGAACTTTAACGGGGTTTACCTCTCTGTCGCCGCGCACCATCACGGCCACATATTGTTCCCCAACCTTATAAATAAGCGTTTTCGCAAAGCGATAAGCTGCAACGCCAAGAGAATCTGTCAGTTCCTCAATCGTATGTGCATTCGGCGTTTCGAGCTTTTCCATTGGCTTCTCTTCGCCAGGATATTCCTTTTTCTCCGGAATACAAACCGCTTTTTCTTCGTTGGCCGCATAGCCGCACGCACCACAGTAGGCAATGACATCCTCGCCTACCTCGGATTTTACCATAAACTCCTGTGAGCCGCTTCCGCCCATAGCACCGGAATCGGCATCCACCACGATGTAATCCAGCCCAAGCCGGTCAAAAATTGCGCAGTAGGCTTTATACATCGCTGCATACGACGCGTCCAGTTCTTCCTCCGTGCGGTCAAAGCTATAGGCATCCTTCATCACAAACTCGCGGCTCCGCATAACACCAAAGCGCGGACGACGCTCGTCGCGGTATTTCGTCTGAATCTGATAAAGCGTCATCGGAAGCTCACGATAGGAACGCACAGCGCTTTTAACCGTTTCTGTGAAAATTTCCTCGTGCGTTGGCCCCAGACAAAAATCACGGTCGTTCCGGTCTTTTAAACGGAACATGCTTTCGCCGAAAATATCCCATCTTCCGGTTTTCATATATGCTTCTGCCGGCAAAAGCGCGCTCATCAAAAGTTCTTGCGCGCCGGCCTTATCCATTTCCTCCCGGACAACCTGCTCCACATTCCGGAGTGTTTTCAGCCCGAGCGGTAAAAAGGAATATACGCCCGCCGCAAGCTTACGAATCAGGGCCGCGCGCAGCATCAGCCGATGGCTTGCAATTTCAGCCTCCGCCGGAACCTCACGCAATGTAGGCATCAGTAACTTTGAAACTCTCATTTTTCTTTTTCCTTCCTTGCATAAAATTTATGCCGCAATCAGGCGAAATAACGCACACCGGAAGCAAAAAGTCCCTGGTCTTTTTCTCCGGGTATATTCTGGAAATTGTCCGCCGCCCAGCGTTCTGAATGTGCCATTTTGCCAAGTACACGGCCGTCCGGGCTGGAAATTCCTTCGATGGCCCATACAGAGCCGTTCGGATTTTCCGGCATATCCATTGTGGCCTTTCCGTTTTTGTCTACATACTGTGTGGCAATCTGTCCATTTTTAAGAAGCGTTGCCAGCACCGCATCATTTGCAACAAAGCGGCCTTCACCGTGCGAAACCGCAACGGTATGCACATCCCCCACCTTCGTTCCCATGAGCCACGGGGAAAGCGTGGACGAAACGCGTGTATCAACCATTGTGGAAACATGCCGACCAATTGTATTAAAGGTCAATGTCGGGCAATCCGCATCCATATCGCGGATTTCACCAAACGGCACAAGTCCCAACTTAATCAGTGCCTGGAAACCGTTGCAGATACCAAGCATCAAGCCATCTCTTTGCTTCAAAAGGCGCATGACGCTTTCACGCACGGCCGCCTGCCTTAGCCCCGTTGCAATCACCTTACCGGAGCCGTCCGGCTCGTCCCCGCCACTGAAGCCGCCGGGAAGCATAATAATCTGTGCTTTGTCGGCTTTTTCTGCCAGAATGCGCACGGACTCCCCAATCGCTTTCGAGGTCAGGTTCCGGATGACAAAAGTATCCGGAACGGCCCCTGCAGCCGCAAAGGCTCTGGCCGTATCGTATTCGCAGTTTGTGCCCGGGA
>JAZSDW010000004.1:0-7439 GCA_045531355.1 Clostridia bacterium
GCCTATACAGATGAAGAAACAGGGCAGACGATTATCGCCGGTATGGGCGAGCTGCATCTGGAAATTATCGTAGACAGACTCTTACGTGAATTTAAGGTAGAAGCAAACGTTGGTAAGCCGCAGGTATCCTACAAGGAAGCAATTCGCAAGCCCGTTCGTGTTGACCACAAATATGCACGTCAGTCCGGTGGTAAAGGTCAGTACGGTCACTGCGTTATCGAAATGGAACCCCTCGAAGCCGGCAAAGGCTACGAGTTTGTTAATAAGATTGTCGGTGGTGCAATTCCGAAGGAATACATTCCGGCAGTTGATGCAGGTATCCAGAGCGCAATGCAGACCGGTGTGCTGGCAGGCTACAATGTTGTAGATGTTCGCGTTACGCTGGTTGACGGCTCCTACCACGAGGTTGACTCTTCGGAAATGGCGTTCAAGATTGCCGGTTCCATGGCATTTAAGGATGGCTGCCGCAAGGGCGATCCGGTTCTGAAAGAGCCCATTATGCAGGTTGATGTTATCGTACCGGAAGAGTACATGGGCGATGTTATGGGTGACCTTAACTCCCGCCGTGGACAGATTCAGGGTATGGAAGCAAGACCGGGTGCACAGGCCATTGCAGCCTTCGTGCCGCTCAGCGAAATGTTCGGTTATGCAACCGATCTTCGTTCGAAGACACAGGGCCGCGGTCAGTACACCATGCAGCCCAGCCACTATGAGGAAGTGCCGAAGAGCATTATGGAAGCCATCATAGCCGGCAAACAGAAATAAAAAATCAGTTTTTTAAGAAAAAGACTTGATTTTTCTGTAAAAATATATTATTATAATATACAAGTTCAAATTGTAAATTAAAGGAGGACTTTCCAAATGGCAAAGGAAAAATTCGAAAGAACCAAACCCCATGTAAACATTGGTACCATTGGTCACGTTGACCACGGTAAAACTTCCCTGACCGCTGCTATCACCAAGGTGCTGGCATTCCAGGGTAAGGCAAACTACGAAGCCTATGACATGATCGACAAGGCTCCGGAAGAAAGAGAAAGAGGTATTACCATTTCTACAGCGCATGTTGAGTATGAGACAGACACTCGTCACTACGCGCATGTTGACTGCCCCGGACACGCTGACTATGTTAAGAACATGATCACCGGTGCTGCACAGATGGACGGCGCTATTCTCGTTGTTTCCGCTGCTGATGGCCCGATGCCCCAGACAAGAGAGCACATCCTGCTTTCCCGTCAGGTTGGCGTTCCCTACATCGTAGTATTCCTCAACAAGAAGGACCAGGTTGACGATCCGGAACTTCTTGAACTGGTTGAAATGGAAATTCGCGAACTCCTCAACGAGTACGAATTCCCGGGCGATGATATCCCGATTGTTGCTGGTTCTGCTCTGCAGGCTCTCGAAAGCACATCCAACGATGCTTCTGCACCGGAATATGCTCCGATCCTCGAGCTCATGAACGCAGTAGACGAATACATTCCCACACCGGAAAGAAAGACAGACCTGCCTTTCCTTATGCCGGTTGAAGATGTATTCTCCATCACGGGCCGTGGTACTGTTGCTACAGGCCGTGTAGAGAGAGGCGCCCTGAAAGTTTCCGACGAAGTTGAAATCGTTGGTCTTACAGACGAATCCCGCAAGGTTGTTGTAACCGGTATCGAAATGTTCCGCAAGCTCCTCGATCAGGCAGAAGCTGGCGATAACATCGGTGCACTGCTCCGTGGTGTACAGAGAAACGAAATCGAACGCGGTCAGGTTCTGGCAAAGCCCGGTTCCATCAATCCGCACACAGCCTTCAAGGGCGAAGTTTATGTTCTGACCAAGGACGAAGGTGGCCGTCATACGCCGTTCTTCAACAACTACAGACCGCAGTTCTATTTCAGAACAACCGATGTTACGGGTGTTGTTCAGCTGCCTGAAGGTGTTGAAATGTGCATGCCTGGCGACAATGTATCGATTTCTGTTGAACTGATTACTCCTATCGCTATCGAAGAAGGTCTGCGCTTCGCTATTCGTGAAGGCGGCAGAACCGTTGGTTCCGGTGTTGTAAGCTCCATCAACAAATAAGAAATGCTTTATGAAGGGCTGTCCACTGGGCAGCCCTTTATGTTTTCAAAACAAAACAGAGGGGTGGGAGATACATATGCAGCGAAGAGACAAATACAATTATTACCTGGATATTGCAGAAACCGTGATTGAACGCGGGACTTGTCTGCGCCGTAATTACGGTGCAATTATCGTAAAAAATGACGAGATTATTTCCAGCGGCTATACAGGCGCACCGCGCGGGCGGGAGAATTGCATCGACCGCGGCACCTGCAAACGAGAAGAGCTTGGCGTTCCTTCCGGGCAGCGGTATGAGCTCTGCCGCAGTGTTCACGCAGAAGCAAATGCCATTATCAGCGCTTCGCGCCGCGATATGATAGGAGCAGTTTTATATCTGGTCGGGAAGGATGCTAAAACCGGAAAGCTGGTTGAAAATGCAACGCCCTGCGCGATGTGCCGCCGCCTTATCATTAATGCTGGCATTGAGCTGGTTGTGATTCGGGAAACCGAGAATGACTACAAGATTGTAAGCGTGCGAGATTGGATTTTAAACGACGAAACCCTGTAAAGTTTTTGAGGAAAAGTAAAAAAAGCTTGACTTTATCTTGATAAAGTGTTACTATAATAACATATTACATAAAAGGAGAGTTTATTATGAAAAAATGGATGGCACTTTTACTGGCTGTTTGCACAGTATTTACTTTTACCGCCTGTGCAAAAAAACCGGCTGCGGATCCCGTGGCAACGCCTGCGCAGAGCGATGACGCTTCCTTTGCCTATGTTGAAGGGAACGGCAAGCTGATTGTAGGTCTTGATGACACATTTGCACCGATGGGCTTCAGAACTGAAGAGGGCGAACTCGTTGGCTTTGATATTGACCTTGCAAAGGCAGTATGCGAAGAACTGGGCGTAGAGGCAGAATTTAAGCCGATCGTCTGGGATGCAAAGGAAATGGAACTCGACGGCAAAAAGATTGATGTGATTTGGAATGGCATGAGCAAAACGCCAGAGCGCGAAGAAAAGATGAACCTTTCTAAGCCCTATTTTAACAACTCAATCGTTATTATGACCCTGGCAGATAAGCCGATTGCTACAAAGGCTGACCTCGCCGGCAAAAACATCGGCACGCAGGCTGCAAGCGCTGCACTGGAAATGATTCAGGCAGACGCTATGTTTGGCGACATTGTCGATGGCCTGGCGGAATACGATACATATGATGAAGCTGTTATGGATTTAGATACAGGCAGACTGGATGCTGTTATTATCGACAAAGTGGCAGGCATGTATAAAGCAAATCTGAAGGCTGGTACCTATGCCTTTACAGAAGAAGGCTTTGGCGAAGACCTGTATGTAATCGGTATGCGTAAGGGTGAAAATGCGCTGACAGAAAAGATAAACGCCGCCCTCGACGCTGTGATTGCAAGCGGTAAAGCAAGTGAAATTTCCAAGGAATGGTTCGGTGAGGACTTAGTTCTTCGGTAATGGAAAACTGTATGAGGGCTGGTCGCAGGGATGCGGTCAGCCCTCTTTTGCGAAAATGTCTGAAATACAACGCGATCGAAAACGGATTCCGTTTTCAGAAGAGGATAAGAGATGGATTTTTTTGCTGAAAATTGGGCAAATGTTGTGGAATGGTTTAGCTATTCCGGCCGGATATTACCAGCACTTTTACGCGGTGGGCAGATTACGCTTTTGGTATTTACACTTACGCTGGTGCTGGCACTTCCGCTCGGCCTTGTGTTTGGGCTGATGCGAATTTCAAAAATTGCGCCGCTTCGCTGGGTATCGTCTTTCTATATTTGGGTGCTTCGCGGTACACCGCTGCTCTTGCAGCTTTACTTTGTCTATTATGGTCTTCCCAATATGGGAATTACTTTTGATGGAGTCACCTCAGCCGTAGTGGCCTTCACAATGAATTATGCGGCCTATTTTGCAGAAATATACCGCGGTGGCATTGAGTCGATTGACCGAGGACAATATGAGGCGGCCAAAGCGCTGGGCTTTACCGGAAGTCAAACGATGCGGAAGATTATCATTCCGCAGACGCTCAGCCGCATTATTCCTCCCATTACGAATGAAACGATTACGCTGGTAAAAGATACGGCGCTTGTCACGGCCATAAGTGTTTCTGAGCTTTTACGCGCAGCAAAGGGGGCTGTAAACCGCGACCTCGATACGACGGCGTTCCTTCTGGCGGCACTTTTATATTTATTCTTTACTTTAATTTTGACTGTGATTTTCAAATTTACAGAGAAACGGTTCTCGCGGCACATAAGGAGGGAGAGCTGATGGCGATACTAGAAGTAGAAGGCCTGAAAAAAAGCTTTGGAAACCTTCAGGTCATAAAGGGTGTGGATTTTTCCACGGAGAAGGGGCAGGTAACGGCCATTTTAGGGCCGTCCGGAAGTGGAAAAAGCACATTCATCCGTTGCCTTGGGCGTCTGGAAAAAATTACGGCCGGCCGCATTTCCATAGACGGAGAAACGCTGGTGGATACCGTAGACGGCAAGGTGACCTATGCAGAGGAAAAGGATGCACGACGCATCTGCAGTAAAACAGGCATGGTCTTTCAAAACTTTAATTTATTTCCACACATGACGGTGCTTGACAATATAACCGCGGCACCGATCACCGTGCTAAAACGATCGGCCGAGGAGGCCGAGGAAACGGCAATGATGCTTCTAAAGCGCGTAGGGCTTGCAGAAAAAGCGAAGCAATACCCTTCGGCGCTTTCTGGCGGGCAGCAACAGCGTGTAGCGATTGCAAGGGCCTTGGCAATCCGACCAGAAATTTTGTTTTTCGATGAGCCAACCAGCGCGCTCGATCCTGAACTTACCGGGGAGGTGCTCCGCGTTATCCGTGACCTTGCGGCCGAACGCATGACGATGCTGATTGTAACGCATGAAATTGAGTTTGCGCTCGGTGTTGCCGATCAGGTTGTATTTATGGATGGCGGCTATATCGTGGAGTCCGGGACGGCAGATGCACTGATTCGTCATCCGCAGAACGAGAGAACAAGAGCGTTTTTAAATCGGATGCACGAGGTGTAAGATGCACGCAGTTGGAATTGTAGCAGAGTATAATCCCTTTCATACCGGACATAAGTACCATATTGAAATGGCGAGAAAAGAGACGGGTGCTGACGCGGTGGTTGTTGTGATGAGCGGCAGCTTCGTGCAAAGAGGCGAACCGGCTATCTTCGACAAGTGGACGCGTACGCGTATGGCGCTCTATGGTGGAGCCGATCTTGTGCTGGAATTACCGGCACTTTATGCGACGGCTTCGGCAGAGCATTTTGCCCGCGGTGCAGTCGAAACCCTTCGGGCAACGGGTGTGGTAAAAACGCTGTCATTTGGAAGCGAATGCGGGGATTTAGCGAAGCTGCAGCATGCGGCCAATCTGCTTTCGGAGGATAATCCGGCCGTGCGGGAGGTCTTACAGGCGGCGCTGGCAAAGGGGAAATCTTATCCGGCGGCAAAAGCGGAGACGCTAAGAAAGCAAAATGCGGCGCTTGGGGAAATCCTTACCGCGCCCAATAATACCCTTGCGGTGTCGTATTTGCGCGTTTTAGGCGATATGCAGGCACACACCGTAAAAAGAAAGGGTGCAGGCTATCTTGATGCGAATGTGCATGAGGATTTTGCATCGGCTATGGAAATCCGAAGCCGTATCCTGCGTGGCGAAAGCGTGCTGGACTTTGTTCCCTATTTTCCGGAAGGCGAGCCGGTACACACCTACGAGCAATACGAGGAACTAATTCTTTATGCACTTCGCTGCACACCCTGGCAAATGTATTCCGCAATTCCGGAAGTGATTCGTCGGCGCCTCCTTTCTGCCGACACGGGAACGCTCAAATCCGTTTTGGAGACCACCAAAACGAAGCATATTGTAATGGCGGCCATCAAAAGGGCACTTTGCCAGATTTTATTACAAAATGACTTGTCTCCGGATCTCCCACCTGCCTATATCCGGGTATTAGGTTTTACAGAATGTGGGAGCCGGGTGCTCAAAGAGATGAAGAAAAAGGCGCAAAAACCCATTATCAGCCGCGCTGCTGCTTTCAGGCAGCCGTGTCCGATATGGGAACTGGAGAAGAGGGCGACGGACATTTTCTTTTTACAAAGGCGCCTTTCCATACAGGATATAAGAAATGCCCCAGTCCAAATTTAAATGAATTAGGAGGAAAAATAATGAAAGACGAAACAAAATGCCTACATGCAGGCTACACCCCTAAAAATGCAGAGCCACGCGTGGTTCCGATTGTGCAGAGCACAACTTATGTGTATGATTCCACCGCAGATGTTGCGGCTGTGTTTGATGACCCCACACTTTCGCTGATTTATTCCCGCTTTGCAAATCCCACAGTTATGGCGGTTGAAGAAAAGATTGCAGCGCTTGAGGGTGGTGTGGGTGCGATGTGCACTTCATCCGGGCAGGCGGCAACGCTTTTATCCATTTTGAACATATGCTCAGCCGGCGATAGCTTCATCAGCCTTTCTGAGGTGTATGGCGGGACCGTGAACCTTTTTGCGGTCACAATGAAAAAGCTGGGCATCGAATGTATTTTTGTAGATAAAAATGCCTCGGATGCAGAACTGGAGGCAGCCTTTAAAGAAAATACAAAGGCGGTATTTGGCGAAACGATTGCGAATCCGGCACTTTCCGTCTTAGATATTGAACGCTTTGCAAACTTTGCGCATGCGCATGGTGTGCCGCTGATTGTGGATAACACCTTTGCAACGCCCGTGCTTTGTAAGCCCTTTGACTTTGGGGCCGACATCGTCATTCATTCCACCTCGAAATATCTTGACGGCCATGCCGTGCAGGTGGGCGGTGTCATCGTAGATAGCGGGAACTTTGACTGGACAAACGGAAAATTCCCGGAGCTTTGCGAGCCGGACGAATCGTATCACGGTCTTTCCTATACGAAGTCGTATGGGAAGATGGCTTACATTTTAAAGGCCAGAATGCAGTTGATGCGCGATTTTGGCGTATACCCAGCGGCGCATTCCGCCTTCCTTTTAAATTTAGGCCTAGAGACTTTGGCTGTTCGTATGAAGCAGTATTGTGAAAATGCAATGATCGTAGCAGAGTTTTTGAAAAAATCGGACAAAATCGAAAGCATCACCTATCCGGGACTGGCGGGCGATGCCGGCTACGAGCTGGCGCAAAAATATTTAAAAGGTGCCAGCGGTGTTATTTCGTTCGTTATCCGTGGCGGAAGAGAGGCCGCAATGCGGTTTATGGATAATTTGGAACTTGCGTCCAACGAGGTGCATGTTGCAGACATCCGCACTTGTGTGCTGCATCCGGCTAGCGAAACGCATCGCCAGCTGACTGATGAGCAGCTTGTGGCAGCTGGCATTGAAGCCGGTATGGTTCGTTTCTCCGTCGGC
>JAZSDW010000034.1:0-9046 GCA_045531355.1 Clostridia bacterium
GATAAATAAAACTTATTTTTATTGCATCCTGCTTTTTATGTATGCCCCAATCTTAATGTTGGTTGTCTTTTCTTTTAACGACGCAAAGTCGCGCGGAAAGTGGGGCGGCTTTTCCGTCCGGTGGTATAAAGAGCTCTTCCAAAACGCGGAAATTATGGATGCTTTGCTTTCTACAGTTGCCATTGCACTTTTAGCTGCAATTCTTTCAACTGTTATTGGCACGATATCTGCTTTAGCACTTTACAGATCGGGCACTTTTTTTCGTAAGACGATGCTGAATCTCACCTATCTGCCCATGATGAACTCGGACATTGTGACAGGTGTATCGTTGATGCTGCTTTTCACCTTTCTACATTTTGAGCTTGGTTTTGTGACGCTTTTACTTTCGCACATCACTTTCTGTATTCCGTATGTCATTTTATCCGTAATGCCAAAGCTTTATGGCATGAATTATAGTGCATACGAAGCGGCACTCGATTTGGGCGCAAGTCAGCTTCAGGCCTATCGAAAGATTGTCTTGCCAGATATTATGCCAGGAATTGTTTCGGGATTTTTAATGTCGATCACGCTATCCATTGATGATTTTGTCATCAGTTTTTTCAACACAGGGAATGGTGTAAAGAACATTTCAATTCTTGTTTACACATCCAAAACAGGCGTTAAACCTGAAAATTATGCTTTATCCTCAATTATGTTCGGAGCAGTGCTTGTTTTGCTCCTTATCATAAATATTAAAGAAAAAAAGAAAGCAACGGAGGGGAATTATTGATGAAAAAATTAGCGATGCTTTTGGCGGTGGTACTTTTGGTTTTGAGCGTGTCTGCCTGCGCAGATAGTGGAAAAACAGTTCTCCGGGTATACAACTGGGGCGAATATATTGACGAAAGCGTTTTGAAGGATTTTGAAAAACAATATCCAAATGTCCGCGTGCAATATGAAACCTATACGGACAATGAAATTATGTATACAAAAATTAAAAACAGTTCAACGAAGTATGATATTCTGATTCCTTCTGATTATATGATTGAGCGCCTGATCCAGGAAGATATGCTGGCACCGCTGAATTTTGAAAATATACCAAATTACAATTTGATTGACGCAAGGTATAAAAATCTCGCGTTCGATCCGGAAAACAAGTATTCCGTTCCGTATATGTGGGGAACGCTGGGTATATTATATGATAAGACACAAATTCAGGAAGAACACTTTACTTGGCAGATGCTTTTTGATGAGCGCTATGCAGGTTCTGTTCTGATGAAAAAGGATATGCGTGACGCGCTTGGCGTTTCTTTAAAGAGTCTTGGCTATTCCTTTAATAGCACTAACGAAGCAGAGCTACAGGCAGCAAGAGAACGCTTGAGTGCGCAGGCATCCAGTGTTTTGGGGTATGTCAACGACGATGGTATGGACAAAATGATTGCCGGCGAAGCGCCGATGGCGCTCATGTATTCCGGCGATGGGGCATACTGCATTTCTGAAAACGAAAATTTAGACTTTGCAATTCCGGAAGACGGTAGCAATTTATTTTTCGATTCTATGGTAATTCCGGCAAACAGCGAAAACAAGGCGCTAGCCGAGGAATTCATTAATTTTATGTGCGAAACGGAAATTGCACTTCGCAACGCGGAAGAAATCGGTTATTCTACGCCACATACAGGCGCGCGTGCGGCGCTGCCGGAAGCAATTGCGAATTCCTTTGCGTATCCGGACGAGAGCGTGCTGGGGAAAGCAGAAATCTATAAGTATTTAGGCGCAGAAAAGACAAAATTGTACGATACGATTTGGAGTGAATTTCAGGCTTCATTGTAAATCGGGGAGAGGAAGTTAAATTTGGAAAAACACATTATCGATATACAAGGCGTTTCTAAGTCCTTTGGCGAAACCCAGGTTCTAGACAATTTCAGTTTATATATCCGGGAAAATGAGTTTATAACGCTTCTGGGCCCCTCTGGTTGCGGAAAAACAACAATGCTCCGCATTATAGGCGGTTTCGAGCAACCGGATGCCGGCAAGGTTCTTTACCGGGGGATGGATATTGCTGATGTCCCGCCGAATAAAAGAAATTTTAATACGGTTTTTCAGAAATATTCTCTTTTTCCACACATGAATATTTTTGAAAATGTGGCCTTTGGCCTGCGTATCAAGAAACTGCCGGAATCAGAAATTCAGAAGAAGGTCATGCGCGCACTGGAAATCGTAAACCTTCCCGGTTTTGCAAAGCGATACCCCGATTCTTTGTCTGGCGGGCAGCAGCAGCGTATTGCAATTGCGCGTGCCATTGTGTGCGAACCGGAAGTTCTGCTATTTGATGAGCCGCTCGGAGCTCTTGACTTAAAGCTTCGCCAAGGGATGCAATATGAGCTGAAAAAGCTTCGGGAAGCTCTCGGAATTACTTTTGTATATGTGACACACGATCAGGAAGAGGCACTTACAATGAGCGATACGATTGTCGTTATGAGTAACGGCGTCATACAGCAAATTGGGGATCCGGTTGATATCTATAATGAGCCGAAAAACCGGTTTGTTGCTCGTTTTATTGGAGAAAGCAACATTGTGGATGGCATTATGCACGAGGATTATAGAGTCCGTTTTGCCGATTGTGAGTTTGTTTGTGTTGACAAAGGCTTTGAAAAGGAAGAAGCGGTAGATGTTGTTATTCGCCCGGAAGACATTAAGATTTTACCACCGGAAGATGGTATGCTGCGCGGTGTTGTGAAAAATGTCTATTTTAAAGGCGTGCATTACGAAATGGAAATCGTAAGCGGTGAGATTACATGGCTTGTGCACAGCACGCTCATGGAGGAAAAAGGAAAAGAGGTTGGTCTTTCGATTTATCCAAACGACATTCACATCATGCACAAAAGTAACTAGTTTAAAATCTAACCAAAAAGTCAACATTTTTCAAGGAAAATGTTGACTTTTTGGTTAGAGTGCGATATAATAATTAATAATTCTATTTAATGTAAGGAGTGTTTTGCGGTGAAGAGAATTGTAAGTGTATTTTTAAGCTTTCTGTTGCTCTGCTCAACATTTACATTCGTATCGGCGAATTCTGTTTCAAACATGACACAGGCGGTTTCAAACCCCCTGGAAATGGAACTCGCTGTGCAGACTTTAGCCAGAGAGGCAGGAGAAGGAAGCTATGCTTCCACACTTGAACTTTTGTCTCCAACTCTGTCGGAAGGCGTGGGCGTTGACTACAAGACAACGCTGAACATGGAACCGGTACGCCGATTGTTCGAAAGCGGTTTTATTCAGCTTGTTGTAGCTACCGACCCGCAAGCGAAGGCTGAATTTGATGCCGGAATCGTTTCTACAGAAGTAAAAGTAGTCATTACATATCCCAAAAAGGCAACTGTGAAAGCAAACCTGCAAACTGCAGGCGTTTTAGATGCCGGCAGCATTTTCAGCGAGGCATCCAGAGTAGTGGAACCTGACAAGCAAACCGTAACAATTACTTTTAAAAATACGGACGCGCTGACAGTGGCAGAGCTTTTGCAAAATGTCGGAAGTTACCTCAAAGATATTTCGTTTACGCTGGAGGATGGTCTTGCCTATAGTGAGAATGGATACTACAATGTTTCGGTTGCACTGACGGGAACAACATCTATTATCTTCAGCTCCAAGACGCAACAAATCACTTATACCGGAAGCGCATCCCATATCACTTCTGCAGGACAGACACATATTCTGGAAGTTGTTCCGGCCGAGCCCGCAACTTGTGACGAAAAAGGCTGGACAGAAGGTGTTCGCTGCGCAACGCACATTTCCAATGACTCCGGCTATGGATGTGGCGCCAATGGCATTGTGCGTCCTACAAAAACGATTGCGGCCTTAAACCATCGTGAAAATGGTAAACTTATGACGAAGGAAATTCCCCATCAGGCTGCCACTTGTACGGCGGAAGGTGTTTTAGGACATTGGTTCTGTATGTTTTGTAAAAAGGACTTTGCCGACAAAAACGCCACCGACTTTTTAGAACCGGAAGAAATTGTTCTTGCAAAAGTTGCACATACGCGGCGGGAGAAACCCGGCGTTGCGGCCACCTGTACGACAGATGGATTAACCGCAGGCGCAGTTTGTGATGTATGCGGTTATTCTATTGAATCACAAAAGCGAATTCCTGCTACAGGCCACTCGGAAGTGACGATTCCGGCTATAGCCCCTACTTGCACAGAGGCTGGAAAGACAGAAGGGAAAAAGTGCTCAGTTTGTTCTACAATTCTTTTAGAACAACAGCCAATAGCACCAACCGGACATAGCTTTGGCGACTGGAGCGTTGTTACGCCGGCAGAAGAGGGTAAAACCGGCTTGAAGGAACGAGAATGTTCCGTTTGTCACACAAAAGAAACAGCGGTTATTCCTGCATTGGTCCATGTCTGCAAAGTGGATCCGAAACTTTCTGTTATTACGAAGAACCCCACCTGCACCGACGCGGGAAAAGTACAGGAATATTGCGGCTGTGGTAAAGAAGTAGGGGCACCGAAAACAGTACCGGCAATCGGACATAAAACAACGGAAATTGCCGGCCGTGCGGCAACTTGTACTGAAAAAGGAATTCTGCGGCATTTTGCTTGTGAAAACTGCATGCTCCTTTTTAGAGATGCAGCTTGCAAAAACCCGATTCAGTCCGCCGAAATTCCGGTTGACAGAAATGCACATCCTGAAGGTAAAAAAAGAATTTTAGCAGCAGTAGCGCCAACCTGTACATCGGATGGCCTGACAGAAGGTGAAAAGTGTTTCGCATGTAATATAGTTACAAAGCCCCAGAAAAATGTTGAAAATCTGCATGCCTTTGATGCTGTTACCGGAAAACCTGTGTATGCAACTTTTGAGGATATCCTGGGAAAGAATCCGACTTGTGAAGCCAGCGGTTCATTAGAACATTGGCACTGTGCAATTTGTAGCAAGGATTATGCCATGGATAAGGTAACCGAGCTTACGGTAAGCGAATGGACACTTGCGCCGCTCGGCCATAATTTTGGTGATGTGCAGGTTACCTTAGAGCCTTCGGAAACTACAGAAGGCGCAGGCTTCCGTGAATGCTCGAGCTGTAGCGAGCGAAGAAATGTTGTTATTGCCCGCAAAGAACATGTTCATACCGAGAAGGCTGAAGAAATTATAAAGCCCGCGACATGTACGGAAGATGGCGAAAATCGGGAAATTTATACTTGTTGTGGTGAGGTTGTAGCAGGGAAGGAAAGCATTAGAATTCCCGCAAAAGGACACACGCTGAAGAAAATTAATGAAGTTAAAGAAGACTGCTTCAATGAAGGCAAAAAGGTACATTGGTTCTGTACGACTTGCGAAAAGAGATTCTTATCGGCGAGTGGAAAAGTTGAAGTAGATGAGAATGGACTAAAAATCGGAAAGCGTACGCACGAATTTGTGAAGAGCAGCGAGACAGAGACGCAGATTATCAACAAGTGTAAACATCCGGGGTGCGATGAAACGATTATTGTGCCTAAATCGGAAACCGCAAAGGTTGTAGGACACGGCGGTATTAAGGATAAGGCGGACAAAACGAAGGAAGCCAGGGCAAACGAAAAGAAGGAGACAACGAAGGTAGAAGTCCAGATTCTGTCCAACATTAATATTGAAGAACGCCAGGAAATTTCTGAAAAGCTGGAAAGTGAAGTTTTTGAAAAGGAAAAGGCTAGCGAAAATAAACTCGTTATGGATATTGTAATCGAAAAAGTTACAATTTACTCCAGCACAGAGAATGCAGAAGAACTTGACAGAGATAAAGAACTGGTACCGGAAACTGAAGATCTAGTAACGATCGAACTCACAATTCCGGAAAACATGCGAAATCTGGTTGACTTTGTTGTGCATCGTTTACACGAAGATCAAAACGGACAGACGCAGACTGATGTCATTAAGCTCCAAAAGAACGCAGATGGCGAATATATTGAGATTTCTGCCGACAAAACAAAGGTTACCTTACATGTTAAAAAGTTCTCGGAATACGCGCTTGTCGGCTATAACGAAGTTGTAAATACGCCGGAGGATGATTTCCAACCGAGCGGCAGTAAAGTTTCGCAGTATACCGTAAAGTTCAATACAAACGGCGGAACAGTTGTAGATTCCATCAAGGTAAAGCTTGGCTCTACCATTACGCCTCCTGTAACGAAAAAGGAGGGGTATGAACTCGAAGGCTGGTATACAGATGTAGCGATGACAAAGCGGTTCGATTTCAGCACACGAATTAGCGCAAATCTGACGCTTTATGCAAAGTGGGTAGAGAGAACCGGTTGCGACGGCACGGAAGCCGATAATTGCCCGAGCCTCGTATTTAGCGATGTAGACACTTCGCTCTGGTACCATGAGGGGATTGACTTTGTGGTTGAAAATGGCTATATGATTGGTGTTTCCAAAACATCCTTTGCTCCGGACATTAACCTTTCCAGAGCCATGCTAGTGACAACACTTTGGAGAATGGAAGGCGAACCGGCGGCAAATAGTGCAAATCCGTTTGCGGATGTAGAAGCGGACGGCTATTATACAAATGCTGTAGCATGGGCGGCAGAAAACGGAATTGTTACTGGCTATTCCGAAGATGCCTTTGGCCCGCACGATTTAATCCTGAGAGAACAGATGGCGGCAATCATCTACCGCTATGCTAGCTTTAAGGGTGTAGATGTAAGCCCGTATGCCGACACCAACATTCTTTCTTATACTGATTATGCAGATGTTTCAGAATATGCGATTTCTGCCCTGCAGTACACGGTAGGAAGTGGTTTAATCAAAGGAAGAACCGCAACGACACTAAATCCAACAGCCACTGCAACAAGAGCGGAAACGGCAACGATTTTGTATAGGTTTGTATCTATGCAAAAATAGAAGAAATAAAAAAGGAGTTTAAAGCGCACGCTTTAAACTCCTTTTTTGTATTTAAAACCTGTTTCCTGATACAAATCATTTTCATCCGTTTTTCCACAAACTCCCAAAAATAAAATTTCATAAAAACGCCTGAATTGCTAACAATAATTAGTGTAAACTATTAGCGAAAAAGGAGTTTTTTAATATGAAAGCGACTGGGATTGTTAGAAGAATCGATGACCTTGGCAGAGTAGTTATTCCTAAAGAAATTAGACGCACCATGCGCATTCGCGAAGGCGATCCGCTTGAAATTTTTACGAATCGGGACGGAGAGGTAATTTTTAAAAAGTATTCTCCGATTGGCGAGCTCGGCGATTTTGCATCGCAATATGCAGAATCGCTTGCGAAGACTTCCGGTCGGCCTGTTTGTATTACGGATAAAGACAATGTTATTGCCGTGTCTGGCGCCCCCAAAAAAGAGTTTCAAGAAAAACGCGTCAGTCCGGAACTTGAGCGTATTATGGCAGAAAAGACGACCTTTCTGCGGAAGAAAAACGCTGCAGGCTTCAATGTAGCGGATGGCGCTGAACGATACTTTGCCGGCGTTGTAGTTCCGATAGTCTCCGAAGGCGACTCCATAGGCAGCGTCGTTATGATGTCTGGGGAGGGTGATGCACAGATGGGTGAGGTAGAGGAAAAGCTCGCACAGTCAGCTGCTGGTTTTTTAGGGAGACAAATGGAATAAATTCTAAACGAAAAAGAGCTTATGCTTTTTGGCATAAGCTCTTTTTTACGAAAACTTAATATTAAAGCTTTTCTCTGGTAGCTGCGACATACTTCATTCTGGGAATAGAATAGAGAATGAAGGATACAACAGAAAGAATCAGAACGAGGGAAAGGATAAGAATATGTACAGTCCGCATCGTCGGATTCACAATAGAAAGATTTACAAGGGGGGCCACGAAATATCCGAGTAAACCTAAAAAGCTAATAATGAAAGGAGCTAAAACACTAAACGCACGCTTCGAACCTACAATCATAATCGCGGCGGCTATCAGAGAGCCGAGGAAGCACATAAGGGGAAGTGCGATAGATGTAGTAACATTAAATTTTGTGTCAAACTCTGCTTTAAAAAGCGGCGGCAGCACTTCGCCTGTTAAATCTGTGTACTTATAAGTAAGCCAGAGATACTCAGAAAGAGAAACGGTTTCTTCCTGCCCTACGAGTTCAGGTGGCCGTGTGCGCGTATACGAAACGAAAGGCATGGCCATCGTTGCAACAAAGGCGACTAAAAGCACCGCAATTATAATAGCTAAAATGATACCGAGCTTTTGATTTTTTGCACTTGTCTGTTCCATTTTTAATCCACCCTTCAAAATCTTATCTGTTTTTACATATTATAACATATAAAGTGTTTGTTGTCAAGCGGTTTTGACGATATAAGGCGCTATCCTTTTTCTACTGGTTAAATTATTATGAATGCCAGAAACGGGGAGGAGGGCGCCAAAAGACTGGGACTTTTCAAAACTCTACAAGAAACAAAAGTCTCTTTTTTCCCGCACTACGATGCGTTCTCTTGGCTTTTGTTCGCTTTTTTTGCAGATTGCCGCAGGGAAGGCCTGTTTTCGTTTCTAGAAATAACCGGTTCGCCACCGTTTACAGTTTCAGCAGTGATTGTGACACTAGTTACAGTATCATCAGAAGGAATTGCATACATGATATCAGCTAGCGTTTCTTCAAAGATGGCACGAAGACCACGAGCACCAGTTTTTCTCTCGCTGGCTCGTTTTGCAATAGCATCGAGCGCATCTTCACCCATTGAAAGCGTGACATCATCAAAGGCGAAAAGTTCCTGATATTGCTTCAATATCGAATTTTTAGGTTCTTTAATTATGCGTTTCAGCGCTTCCTCGTCCAAAGATTCCAGTGAAACTATTACAGGAAGACGACCTATAAATTCAGGGATAAGTCCATAGCGAATCAAGTCCTGCGGCTCTACCTGCGCAAGCAGTGCATCTGTATCCGCGGTGTTTTTTTGGCTGATTTCGGCACCAAACCCCATTGCTTTTTTGCCGAGCCGCTTCTGAATAATTTTATCAAGTCCTTCAAAGGCACCACCGACGATGAATAGGATATCCGAGGTGTCTATCTGGATAAGCTCCTGATGTGGATGCTTGCGCCCACCTTGCGGCGCAACAGAGGCAACTGTTCCTTCCAGAATCTT
>JAZSDW010000001.1:0-5310 GCA_045531355.1 Clostridia bacterium
TTGGCTCACAGAACGACATGGCTACGATCCGACTTGGAGAGAGTAAAATGCCGAAGTTAAAGACACATAGAGGTGCAGCAAAGCGTTTCAGCCTCACGAAGTCCGGCAAGGTAAAAAGAGGAAAGGCATTCAAAAGCCATATTTTGAACAAGAAGTCTACAAAGCGTAAGAGAAGACTTCGCAAGACGGCATATGCATCCATTCCCAATGCCGTAACAATCAAGAAGCTGATACCGTATAAATAATAGGAGGAGTAGGACATGGCACGCGTAAAAGGCGCTTTAAGCACAAGAAAAAGACGGAAGAAAATATTAAAGCTGGCGAAAGGCTACAGAGGACATAAGTCCAAGAATTTCCGTGTAGCGAACCAGGCAGTTATGAAGTCGCTGGTATATGCTTATATCGGCAGAAAGCAGAAGAAGCGTGATTTCAGAAGACTCTGGATTACCCGTATTTCTGCAGCAGCGAAAATGAACGGCATCAACTATTCCCAGCTGATGAACGGTCTCAAGAAAGCAGGCGTTGAGATTAACCGCAAGATGCTTTCCGAAATCGCAATCCATGATGCAGAAGCTTTTAAGGCTCTGGTAGAAAAAGCGAAAGCAAGCTTATAAAAAACAAAGCTGCTGTAAAGAGTGATATTATCATGCTTTGCGGCAGCTTTTTTCGTATCGGATAAAAAACAGGAAAGCTTGGAGAAGGTATGATTGAAATTACAAGTACAGAAAATCAAGTGGTAAAACACCTGCGAAAGCTTTCGATGGGTGCGTTCAGAAAAAAATGCGGCGAAACAGTGCTCGAAGGAGAGCGCCTTGTCAACGATGTGGTGACATACGGGGGCGAAATTGACATTGTGCTCGTGCGGGAGAATTATGCCGGCAGAGTGCCTGCGTGCCGGAAGCTTTATAAGGCATCGGCGCGTATTTTCGACGCGATTTCGGAAACCAAAACGCCGCAGGGGATTTTGGCAACGGCAAAAAGCAAGATACAAAATCCCGAAGACCTTTTTCGGGGCGGACTTGTGGTTTTTTGCGACCGGGTGCAGGACCCCGGCAATCTCGGGACAATTTTCCGTACGGCGCATGCGGTCGGTGCCGATGGCGTGGTTCTCATGCGCGGTTGTGCAGAGGCGTTTGCACCCAAAACCGTGCGAGCTTCAATGGGCTCGGCGTTTGCCGTGCCGATTGCCGAAACGGAATGCTTTATAAAACCGGCTGGATATATGGCCTTTTGCGGTATGCTTTCCGATAAAGCAAAGCCGCTTTATCAACACGCCTTTCCTGAAAAAACGATTCTTATTTTGGGAAATGAAGCCAATGGCGCAAGTGACAAAGTTTTAAAGGAAAGCGATGCGCATATTCTCATTCCGATGCCGGGCGGTGCAGAATCTCTGAATGTCGCGGCGGCCGGTGCGGTGATGATGTATGAATATATAAGGCAGGTGCGCAATGTATACTGATTTTGCAAATATCTATGACCGCGTGATGCGGGACACGCCATACGAAAGTTGGGTGGACTACTATAAGGCCGTTTTTGCGCGGTTTGGCCTTGCACCGGAGCTGGTGCTTGATGCCGGCTGCGGAACGGGGAATATTACCATTCGTATGGCCGAGGCAGGATATGATATGATTGGGCTGGATGCTTCCGTGAGCATGCTTTCCCATGCACGGGAAAAGAATGCAGATATTTTGTTCCTCAATATGGATATGACGGATTTTGAACTGTATGGAACGGTGGATGCCATCGTTAGCGCGCTTGACTGCGTTAATTATATTACGGAAGATATTGACAAGCTTTTTTGCCTGGTATATAATTATTTAAATCCCGGCGGCCTTTTTATTTTTGATATTAACAGCGAATATAAGCTCCGGCAGATTTTCGGAAACGAACCGATTATTTGCGATGGAGATGATATATTTTATGTGTGGGAAAACGAGATAGAGGAAAACCTCTGCCACTTTTCCATTTCCTTCTTTTTAGAGGAGAAGGACGGACGATATGTGCGGTGCGACGAGTACCAGACGCAGCGCATTTATAAGCAGGAAGAGCTGGAGGCGGCGGCAAAAAAAGCCGGACTTTCGGTTTTGGGTGTATATGATCATTTATCCTTTCAAACGCCGCGGGAGGACAGTGAACGGTTATTTTTTGTAGTAGGTAAGGAGAAATAATTTGCAGGTTGTAGTCATAGGTGGCGGCCCGGCAGGCATGATGGCGGCGGGGATTGCCGCAGAGGCCGGAGCAAAGGTTTGCCTGGTGGATAAGAATAAGCAGCTGGGGAAAAAGCTTCGCATTACGGGGAAGGGCCGGTGCAATCTGACGAATGCTTGTGAGCATGAGGCACTGATTGCAAGTGTGGTTGATAACCCCCGCTTTTTGCATAGCGCCTTTCGACTGTTTTCAAATACGGACCTTATGGCTTTTATAGAAGGACTGGGGCTTCCGCTGAAGACAGAGCGCGGCGGGCGCGTATTCCCGGTTTGTGACAGCGCGCCAAAGGTTGCAAATGCACTTTCAGACTGGCTCCGTGAAAAAGGGGT
Source organism: Clostridia bacterium (assembly GCA_045531355.1). Classification (GTDB taxonomy): domain Bacteria; phylum Bacillota; class Clostridia; order UMGS1883; family UMGS1540; genus SIG447. The sequence goes on from JAZSDW010000001.1 coordinate 2,538, forward strand.
ACGCATTGTCCATAAGAAGGCGGACAGACTGCTATTTCGTGACGGCAAAATACAAGGCGTTTTATTTGGTGAAAAAGCCGTAAGCGCTGACGCGGTGGTTCTTGCTACCGGCGGCGCCAGCTATCCGCAGACCGGCTCGACCGGCGAAGGCTTTCTGATGGCGAAAAAGGCCGGGCATACGGTGGTGTTGCCAAAGCCCTCCCTCGTACCGCTCGTGACGAAAGAACGGTATAACCTTATGGGGTTAAGCCTTAAAAATATAGAGTTTTCTGTGTATAAAGACGAAAAATGTGTATATAAAGAATTTGGAGAAATGCTCTTTACGCATGACGGCATTTCGGGGCCGGTGGTCTTAAGCGCCAGCGCACATATGCGCGCGGCATTTCCCTTTGCGGCGTATATTGATTTAAAACCCGCACTTTCTGCCGAAATGCTTGACAAACGCCTTTTGCGTGATTTTGAAAGCTATGCGAAAAAGGATTTTCTGCATGCGCTGGACGATCTTTTGCCGAAACGGCTGATTGATACGGTGATTGCCATATCCGGCATTCCGCCACATAAAAAAACAGGGCTTGTCTCGAAGGAGGAACGAAGCCGTCTTGGGACGCTTTTAAAGCGATTTCCGCTGACAGTTACGGCGTTCCGACCGCTTCGGGAAGCCATTGTTACGGCGGGGGGCGTGCATACGGCGGAAATCAATCCGAAAACGATGGAGAGCAAAATTGTGGAAGGCTTGTATTTTGCAGGCGAAATTATCGATGTTGATGCCTATACAGGCGGCTTTAATTTGCAGATTGCTTTTTCAACCGGCTTTGCGGCCGGCACGGCAATTGGGAAAAAGGAGGAACTGGAGCGTGGGGAGTAAAGAAGTAGCGGCATGCGCGGTGCAGATGGCGATGACACCTGACCGGGAAAAGGAACAAGCGCTGAAGAAGGTGTTTGGCGGGGAACAAATTCTTGTAGCCGCCGCAGACTTCGGCGGCGAGTTTATCACCTCCGTTAATAAAATTATTGAGCGGACTGTGGTGGCAGCCCGGCGGGAAGGCCTTATCGGAACAAGCCATGCGGACGAAGGCGCGGTGGCCGGCGCAGCAAGAGAAGCAGCATCCCAGATTATGAACAAGGCAGTGGGCCTGAATGTCGGTGGGAAGATTGGTATTGCGCGCGGTGGCGAGCATGTTTGCGTGTGTATGTTTTTTGGAATTGGACTTTTACATTTGAACGAAATGGCGATAGGACTTGGGCACAGAGCCCTGTAAGAAAGGAAGCAAAATGAAGGATACAATTATTCGCGCAGTAACCGGAGATGGGGCGGTGCGTGCCTCTGTGGCCGTAACAACCGAGCTGGTAAACGAAGCGCAAAAGATACATGAGACCGCGCCGGTAGCCACGGCTGCGCTGGGACGCCTTCTGACGGCATGCGCCATTATGGGCGATATGATGAAGGGTGAAAAAGACAGCATTACGCTGCAAATCGATGGCGGCGGGCCGATCGGAAAGCTGATTGCGGTGGGGGATAGCCACGGTCATGTGAAGGGCTATGTGGCAAATCCACATGTGGATTTGCCACTTAAAAACGGCAAGCTGGATGTGGGCGGCGCTGTGGGAACAAACGGTACGCTGGGGATCATCCGGGATTTTGGTCTCAAAGAGCCGTATATGGGCCATGTCAAACTTTGTACAGGTGAAATCGGGGATGATATTGCACTCTACTATGCCCGGAGCGAGCAGATTCCGTCTGTGGTGGCGCTCGGCGTTTTAGTCGACCGCGACCTTTCCGTTAAGGCGGCCGGCGGCATGATTTTACAGGTGATGCCGGAGGCTACGGAGGAACAGATTCTGAAGCTGGAGGAAATGGTAAAGGAAATGCCGGCGATGACGGCAATGCTGGAGGAAGGACAGTCCCCGGAGGATATTCTGGCATTTGCGCTACGAGACTTTTCCTCGTATACCTTTGAAACGAGTTCGACCGCATATGCGTGCGACTGCTCAAAAGAACGGATTGAGCGTGCAGTACGAAGCCTTGGAAAGACGGAAATTCAGGATATTATTGAAACCCAGATGCAGGCAGAGCTTACTTGCCATTTCTGCAATAAGAAGTATGTAGTCACAAAGGAAGAACTGGAAAAGATGTTGGAAGAATAAAAGGGACTGGCACATTTTACGCAAAACTTTTATACCTTGTTATAGAAGAAAGGAGTTTTGCGTATGCGAGAAAGGCATCTGTTTGCCGGCGTAAATGCACCCGCCGGCTTTTTCTCCCGTTTTGAAAATATTATGCCCGAAAGGCCGGGCACACGAAAAATTTTTATTAAGGGTGGCCCCGGAATGGGGAAATCCACACTTATGAAAAAAATTATACAAAAAGCCGCGGAGGCGGAGCTTGCGTGCGAGGTGTTTCACTGCTCCTCGGATCCGGCGTCTGTAGACGGCGTACATATTCCGGCGCTTTCTACGGCGATTGTGGATGCAACGGCACCGCATCAGAGCGATCCGCGGTATATCGGCATGGGTGGAGAGATATTCGACATTTCCCGCTTCCTAAAAAAGGAAAAGCTCAGGATAGAGCCAGAGAAAATGACCACGCTTGTAGAGGAGAAAAGGCGTGCATTTGCGAAGGGATATCGCTTTTTAGCTGCCGCGCTTCCGCTTCTGGAGCAGGAAGAGAGCGGGCGCGCCCCGTATGCCGATATAGAAGGGATTGTGCATGCGGCAGAGAAACTGGCAGAAAGCGTGATTGGAAGCGGAAAGGGGACCTGTGGCGGAGAACGCC
>JAZSDW010000016.1:0-4066 GCA_045531355.1 Clostridia bacterium
TTATATAACAATCCTTCCTCTTTTTCAATCATTTTACGCAAAAATCCTGCAAAGTGTCTTGCAGGATTTTTATACTTATTTTTCCCAGAGGATAAAACCGTAGCTTTCAAGAATTCTAAAATATTCTACCAATCGTTCATAAAGCGGTTGTGCCTTTTCTCCGAATTGCGTCTCCACCTTCTGGCCGAGAGTATATATGTCGGTTTTGCCGTCGATCGTCAGCCAGACGAAACTCCCGAAAGCATCAAGGTGCACATAGGTAACTGGCGGTTTTTTCAAAAGCTTCTGCGCTATAAAATGGAAAATCCCTTTGTTTTGAACTTCGAGCGTCACCACGCCCTCCTCATCTTTTGTCCAGTTATATTTTTCATTTTTCGCAGGAACTTTATCCAGGTAATTCGTTTGTTTTTTCATAGGTTATTTGCGCTTTCTCCAAAGTGAAAATTTGAGGACACTTAAAACGACAAGCGCAAAAAGCACAATGCCTCCAATGTCAGAAACGAGCGGAGAAATGCCGAGTTTTCCTGAAAGGTCAATCGCCTTGTCAAGCCCGAATACGGCAAGGAACGCAAGGCAGATGCCCACCAGGCCTTCGCCGGCAATCATGCCGGAGCAGAAAAGAATGCCATCATTTACAATCGCTTCTTTTTCTTCTTGCTTACGCTTCATTTTATCCAGTGCCAAACGAACAAGACCGCCAACCATAATGCAGGCATTCAGCTGAACAGGGAGATAAACGCCAATTGCAAAAGGAAGCACAGGAATGCCGATAATTTCTACGGTTACGGCAATAAACGCGCCGATGAACACGAGCGTCCATGGCAGGTTGCCCTGCATAACGCCTTCGATGATCAGCTTCATAAGCGTTGCCTGCGGTGCGCCAAGTTGTTCGGAGCCAAATCCCCATGCACTATCCAGAAGGTATAATGTCCCACTGATTGCAACCGCCGCAGCGACTACGCCTACCATCTCGCCTATTTGTTGTTTTTTCGGCGTTGCGCCAAGCAGATATCCCGTTTTCAAGTCCTGCGATGTATCTCCGGCAATCGCCGAAACGATACAAATAATAGAGCCAATGGAAATTGCGCTCTGCATGCCGAAGGCACCATCTGTTCCCATTGCTTTGAGAATCAGGGTCGTAACGAGCAGTGTTGCAATCGCCATGCCGGACACCGGATTATTGCTGCTGCCTACAAGGCCAACCATTCTTGAGGAAACCGTTGCAAAGAAAAAGCCAAATACAACAACAATACAAGCCCCGATAAAGGATACCGGAATTGCCGGAACGAGCCATACCAAAAGTGTTAAAACTGCAATAGAGGCCAGCACGAATTTAAAGCTTAAATCTTGCGAAGTGCGAAGACCGGCATCCACCTTTCCGCCTGCCACGCTTTTCATAGCGCCGCCGAATGTCTTTACAATCAAGGGCAAAGATTTAATCAGGCTTATAATACCGCCGGCCGCGAGAGCACCTGCCCCGATATAACGAATATATGTGCTCCATATAGCACTTGCGCCACCGGCTTCAAAAATTGAGCCGATTGTTTCTGTTCCCGGATACAGGATGATATCCTGGCCAAATAGAACAATCATCGGAATAATTACAAGCCAGCTTAACACACCGCCGGCAAACATGTACGAGGAAATTCTTGCGCCGCAAATATAACCAACGCTCATAACTGCCGGATAAATCTGTGTGCCAATTTCGCCCGCGAACCCCCGCACACGCACAGAAATCTCACCGGAGACGAGTCTAAGACCATCGATAATGAATTTGAAAATGGCCGCAAACCCCATGCCGGCAAAAACCGTGGAAGCATTAGCGCCGCCTTGTTCACCCGCCAAAAGCACTTCCGAGCAAGCCGTTCCTTCCGGATACGGCAGGATACCGTGCTCTTTTACAATCAATGCGTTTCGAAGCGGAACCATAAAGAATACGCCCAGAAGACCGCCCAAAAGCGCGATCAATGTCATAGAAAGAATATCCGGCTTTTCCATTTGTCCTTCTGCCGCCCACAAAAATAATGCCGGCAAAGTGAAAATGGCACCGGCTGCCAGGGACTCACCGGCAGAGCCGATTGTCTGCACAATGTTACTTTCCAAAATGGAGTTCTTCCGCAGGATAATACGGATAACGCCCATGGAAATAACTGCCGCAGGAATCGATGCGGAAACTGTCATGCCCACCCGAAGGCCAAGATACGCGTTAGCCGCACCAAAAATAATAGAAAGAAGGATGCCCATAACAATGGATGTAATTGTAATTTCCGGCGTTACCTTGTCTGCCGGAATATACGGTTTGAAATCGGTTTGCTTATTCATAGTTCTCTCCTCTGTCGTTTTACATCAAACGACCAAATCTTTTCGTTTATTATAACACAAATTTACAAAAAACGCAACTATTTTTATACTATTTTAAACTTTCCAGCACAAGACACACAACCTCGTATATTTCCTTCGTGCTTTCAATATTTACTCTTTCCTGTGTGGTATGAATCCCCGCCATCTCCGGGCCGATGGAGATACAGTCAAAATCGGGAATATTGGCTGCGAAAATGCCGCATTCAAGTCCAGCATGTATGGCTTCAACGCGTGGAGCTTGTCCCTTTTTTTCCTTGTACTTTTCGATATACAAATTTCGCAAGGCGGAATCCTTTTTATATTCCCATGGCGGATAATATCCGCCCGTTTCTATTATGCAATCCATGCCGCAGAAAAACGCCTTGAGCCTTTCCTCCAAATAGGAAAGCGCCGTGCTTTTGTTACTGCGAAGCGCAAAAAGCATATATATTGCATCCTGCTTCGTTTCGAGAACGCCCATGTTCAGCGATGTTTCCACCAAATTGTCAATTTCAGCGCTCATCTCGATAACGCCGCCGGGAGCAAGGATGAGCGCATATAAAATCTGCTCGCGCACTGCCGGCTGTATGACAGAAAACTCCCCTGCGCCGCATGTCTCTGTTTCCCAGCAAAACGCAGGTTCTCTCCCTTTAATTTCTGCAGAAATCAGCTCGGCATACCCGTTGCATTCTGCGATAAAACGCGCGGCATCCTCCACGCAGAGTTGGGCGACGCAACTTACCGGAATTGCATTGCCCTTATCCCCGCCATCTATACAGATGATGTCAAAAGGGCTCACTTTTTTAAGATGGTGTAATACTCTTCCCATCAAATGATTTGCATTTACCCTGCCACTGTTTATTTCAACGCCGGAATGTCCGCCCCGAAGCCCTTTTATTGTCAGCTTCACACATTCGCCTGTTCGCTTTTCCCGTTTTAGGGGAAACCTTACCCCAAAATCGCTGCCGCCCGCACAGGAAACGGTCACAACAGACGCATCTTCCGAATCCAGATTTAACATCCGTCGCCCTTTTAGAAGAGACATATCCAGCGCGCCGGCACCAAGCATCCCAATTTCTTCGTCCGTTGTAAACACGGCTTCAATCGGTGGGTGCAAAAGGGTTTTATCGGCTAAAATTGCCATAATCATCGCGATGGCAATGCCATTATCCGCACCAAGCGTAGTCCCCTTTGCACCGATATATTTCCCGTCTTCAAAAATATCAAGCCCATCCAGCTCAAACTGTATACTGGCGGTCGGCTCCTTTTGACAAACCATATCAAGATGTCCCTGCAAAATAATTGGCTCCGCCTTTTCATAACCGATAGCACCATCTTTTTTAATGATGACATTGTTTGCCGCATCGCGATATGCAAAAAGTCCATGTGCTTTTGCAAAGTCCAAACAAAAGCTGCTGATTTTTTCCATATTCCCCGAACCATGCGGAATCCCGCACAAGTCCTCAAAACGGGAAAAAACGGCATGTGGTTTCAGATGTGAAAGTTTTCCCATATCGTGTCTCCTTTTTATCTTTTTTCTTACCAAAATGCAATATAATACCCTCGTCCTGCAAAAGATACACCGCAAAACCGCATATTGCTTCTACGCCTCTTTCCAGACAAAGTGAAAGTTAATGGACTCTCCGCCGTCTACCACGATGCTCTGCCCTGTGCAGAAAGTGTTTATGGCCGTAAGGAAATATGCCCACTCGGCAATTTCTTCGGG
>JAZSDW010000064.1:0-26013 GCA_045531355.1 Clostridia bacterium
ATAATATTATTTGGCAGTGATCTATTCCTGCAAACTTATTTTGGAGCGTGAACGATTATGAAACTGATCATTAAGAATGACTACGATGAAATGAGCGCCTGGGCAGCGCAGCACATTGCAAATGCTATCAACAATCACAAAGAAGACCGCCCCTTTGTGCTGGGTCTTCCCACCGGTTCTTCTCCCATCGGCACCTATAAGAAGCTGATCGAGCTGTACAAGGCAGGCAAGGTGAGCTTTAAGAATGTAGTAACCTTCAATATGGACGAGTATGTGGGTCTGCCCCGGGAGCACGACCAGAGCTACTGGTACTTTATGCACGATAATTTCTTCAACCACATCGACATTCCTGCTGAGAATATCAACATCCTCAACGGTATGGCAGAGGATCTGGAGGCTGAGTGCCAGCGCTATGAGGATAAGATCGCATCCTACGGCGGCATCGACCTGTTCCTGGGCGGCAGCGGCGTTGACGGCCACATTGCTTTCAATGAGCCCTTCACCTCTCTGGCTTCCCGCACCGGTGTTCGCGCTCTGACTGAGGATACCCTGATTGTAAACTCCCGCTTCTTTGATAATGACCCCAACAAGGTGCCGAAAACGGCGCTTTCCGTTGGCGTCGGGACGGTTTGTGACTCTAAACAGGTTTTGCTTCTGATTAGCGGCCACAGCAAGGCGCGCGCGCTTCGACACTGTGTAGAGGGCGGCGTCAGCCATGCGTGGACAATCAGTGCACTGCAAACGCATCCGGACGGCATTGTGGCCTGTGATGAGGCGGCGTGCGGCGAGCTGAAGGTCGATACTTATAAATATTTCAAAGAAATTTATAAAAACGAGAAATAGTCTGCCAATGCAGACAGGAAAAAATCCCTCCGCTTTTCATTTGCGGGGGGATTTTTAGTATTCATTTCCATTTGGCCGCCAAAGAAACGCGGAAAGGTCCACTCTTCCGTCCTCTACCAGAATCCCTTCAGCCTCCAGAAGGGCAATCTGGCGGTTTTCACCACCGAACACGAAAGCGGGGGAAACGCGTCCCTCACGGTTGACAACTCGAAAACAAGGAATGGAGAACGGGTCGGGATTTACATGCAGGGCATAGCCGACTACGCGTGCCCATCTGGGGTTTCCTGCCATGGCCGCAATCTGTCCATAGGTAGCCACACGCCCATAGGGGATTTGTCTTACAATTTCATAAATTCGCTCAAACACATTTTTCTTCATCAGAATCCTCCAAAAACATACGAAATGCCGTCGGAAGCGCGAAGTGTTCGGAAATGGCCTCCCGGCTTGCCCACCGATAGGCATCTAAAGCTTGACGGCAGGGGATAAAATAACAGGTCATAAGCCACTCTACATGTGTGAAAATATGCGTGCGTTCCTTAGACCGGGATGGTGCTTCAGGGCAAAGCCCCAGCGCCTCTGCATAGCGAATGGCATCGGCAGCAGAAAGCTTGCCGGAAATATTAGGAAGCTCCCAAAGGCCCGCCAAAAGTCCATCCGGCTCTCTTTTGTGAAGCGCAATTTTATTTTCAAAAGTGAAAACAAAAACAGTTTTTTCTTCCTGGCGCCGCGCCTTTTTCTTCCCCTTACAGGGCAGAAGTTCCGCGGTGCCGGCCTTTTTGGCGAGGCAGACAGCGGATAGCGGACAAAGCATGCAACGCGGGGATTTTGGCACGCAGACGGTTGCGCCAAGTTCCATAAGGCTTTGCGTAAAATCACCGCAATGCCCTGCGGGATAGATGCGGCGAAGCTGCTCGGTTATATCGTTTTTGACATGTGGAGAGTCAATCGGGACGGTACTGTTTGTTGCCCGGGAAATGACGCGAAGCACATTGCCGTCTACTGCAGGCTCCGGCGCTTCAAAACAAATCGAAGAAATGGCGCCGGCCGTATAGGCGCCTATGCCGGGAAGCGCCAGAATATCACGGTGTGCAGAGGGAAACAGGCCACCGTACTTGTTTTCGACAATACGGGCGGCTTTTAAAAGGTTGCGGGCGCGGCTGTAATAGCCGAGCCCCTCCCAAAGCTTTAAAATGGTTTCTTCTTCCGCGCCAGCCAGCGCAGAAATGGTCGGAAAGGCCGAGAGAAAGCGTGTATAATACCCACGAACGGCTTCCACACGCGTTTGCTGCAGCATGATTTCCGATAGCCACACATGGTACGGGTTTTTGTCGGCACGCCAGGGGAGCGTGCGCGCGTTTTCATAAAACCAGGGCAGAAGCAACGCGGGTAAAGCGTTATAAACTGTAGTGATTGTTTTCTTCGACATAAAGCACCACCAAAATTCACTTAAAAACGGATTGTTTCCCCAGAGACAGTATACCATAGATACGGCGAAAAAGTCAAGCGTCGCCCGCTTCTGTACCGCAGGAAACTATAGGCAAAAAGGGTAGGCGTACTTTGTTTTGAAAGCGGAAGGACAAAACTTGGAAAAAGCCTTGACAAATCATACGGTTTTTTATATAATAATCATATTGCAAAGGCGCTGCAAAGGAGACTTTCGCGGCGCCGAACTTTTAGGAAGGTGCGGTTTGTATGAGCAAAACGAGCATACCGGCAGGCTATCGTGATACGCTTAGCCTTTTTGACACACAGATTGCAATCGGAAAAATTAAGAGAAGCTTTGAGGATAAGCTTTCCGAGCGGTTGAATTTGCGCCGTGTATCTGCGCCGCTTTTTGTGGAGCCGAGCACAGGGCTGAATGACGACTTAAGCGGCAAAGAGCGCGCAGTTCGCTTCGATGTGTTGGAAACAGGACGCGATGCGGTGGTTGTTCATTCGCTGGCAAAATGGAAGCGGATGGCGCTTTATACATACGGGTTTTCGGCCGGAATGGGACTCTATACAGATATGAATGCCATTCGCCGGGATGAGGAGATGGATAATCTCCATTCTATTTATGTAGACCAGTGGGATTGGGAAAAGGTGATAACACCGGCAGAGCGTGGGGAAGCATATCTTCTGGAAACGGTGCAGACAATTGTAGAAGCACTCGCTGACACGGTGGAAGAAATTAGAAAGGTATATCCTGCTATCAGAACAGTGCTGCCGCGGAAAGCTTCCGTTATCACGACGGAGGCACTTTTGAAGCTTTATCCGGATTTAACGCCGAAGGAGAGGGAGAACGCCTATCTCAAAGAGCATAAATGCGCATTTATCATGCAGATAGGCGATGTGCTTTCCAATGGGGAAAAGCACGACGGGCGCGCACCGGATTATGATGATTGGACACTAAATGGCGATATTTTATACTGGAACGAGGTTTTGGGCTGTGCCTTTGAGATTTCCTCTATGGGAATACGGGTGGATGCGGAGGCTATGGACCGCCAGCTGAAAAAAGCGGGCTGCGATGAAAGGCGAAACCTTCCTTTCCACAAGCTACTTTTAGAGGGAAAACTTCCGCTGACGATGGGCGGCGGCATCGGTCAATCCAGAGTGTGCATGCTCCTTTTAGGAAAGGCACATGTCGGGCAGGTGCAGGTTTCTGTCTGGGACGACGAAACGGTAGAAATTTGCCGGGAGGCCGGCGTTCAGCTCTTATAATACCGGAGAAAAAAGGACTGTAAATTAACTATGCGTTAATTTACAGTCCCTTATTTTTTAAAGGGGATAGGAAAAAATGTTTTAGAACAAGCAAATTGAGCCAAAGCCTTCGGCTTTGGGATACCCGAAGGCGTACTATGCCTTATGCGACAGGAGTAATTGAAGTAATTACGCCTTGTTTGACGGTAATTCTTTTTCCGTCTGCCGTAAAGTTGCCGCTTGCACCGGGACCCAGACAAACTTCTCCGGAAGCGGAGCCGATATGAATCAGCGGCCCAAAAATTTCCATGCCACCCAAAGACGATACTCTTATACCGCCAACGCACTCGTTTTCGCAGTATAGCGCCAGCGTATCCTCGTTGCCGTCATTTTCTAAAAGAATATAATTCTGAAAATGTGCGGGTGCAATGCGAACCTTTGTACCTTCAATTGTGGAATTTTTGATTTGGCCGGAGAAAACGCCCTTACCCGTTTCATCAAGCTGCAGGGTGGATTTCCCGCTTGCGTCATAAAGTTGAAATTCAAAGTTACCGTCGGTATTTTTCCCTAAAATGGCGCGAAGCGTGCCGTCGCTGTCTGTCATACGAAGCTGTGCACCGTCGAGCGCGGTGGCGCCGTCCTCGCTTTGTACTTTTGTTTGACTTGTGTTGATAGACTGAATGTTTTGGCTATCCAGATGCGAGAGCATCCAGTTTAAGTTTTTTTGCAATTTTGCAAACGCTTCTACCATGGATTCGGCATCAGTAAAGCCATCCATTGTTTGCGGAAAGATTAGTTCTGCCATAGTTTCCTCACTTTCTTCTTTTAATATCAATTTCAGTTTCTTCACGGCGGTCAGCTAGCTCACCGGGGGTAAAATAGCCCATTTCTTTTACAGGGGATAGAGCGCGGGGCGGTCGGGACATAACCGCATAGCGTACCGATTCCGGTGCGTGCGTAATTTCATGTGGCGTGTCCGCGGCGTCCTCCGGTGAATGCGTGTCATAAACGAGCGCCGGCAAGGTGCGGATAAGATGCACACAGCTATTGAAAAAACGAATCGAATCTGTCCGCAGATATTCCCGCAGCACACGCCAACCGGGTACACGGCGGTTGTCTGCCCGCCGAAGCCCGCAAAGTCCGGCCTCTGCCATAATTTCCATACCGCTTTTGCCTGTATCCTGGCGCCGATTCCAAAGATCCGGCGAGGCCACGGTATAGGCAATTTTTTCTTCGGGTGGTGAATGCGCCAAGATGGCACGGGCGGCTTCCGAGAGCGTAAGACCGCTTTGATAAAATTCCCGATAGCAGGTAAGATTCCCTTCACCATCTACACTCCACCAGTAGCAGGCCGTCATATCGAGGCCATAGTCGAGACTGCGAAACCGCTTATGGCCGGATGGAAGAGCCTCCGGAAGACAGACATGCTTTTCCCGGGAAAACTCCCCGAAAAACTGCCCTTCAAAGATATCCCAATCCCCATAAAGGAGCGCCTTTTTCTCATTTTCCGGTAAAAGAAGCAGACGGGCAAGGTAGTCTTTATCCTTTTCCATGAGAAAAGTATTTTCCTCCACACGCGCGGGGATAAAAATGCGCGTAGTGCCCTTGCCAAAAGGTGTCATGGGCGGCGCGGGGGAGATGAAACGCGCCTTTACCCAGGCATGCCCGCGAGAGCCGGGGTTGGTACTGCTTTTGATTTGCTTTGGATAACCGCTTGTCCCGCGCAGACGGCTGAGCATATAGAGATATTGATATTCCGAAAAATGCGTCAGCTCGTCGAAGCGAATCACATCGTATTCAGCTGATTGGTAGATAGTGACATCACTGTCAGAAGCTAAAAAACCAAACTCGATGATAGAGCCATTTGTGAATACAAGCCTGTGTCGTGCGCTTTGGTACTTAAAAAGCACGCGCGGAATCAGTTCCAGTGCTGTGAGAATCAGGGAACGCTCCAGCGCCGGAAAAGAGGAGCGGAGCATAAGCTGGCGGCTTTTAGGATACTGCATGGCATATAAAAAGGCATCCACTACCTGGCCGAAGGATTTGCCACCACCGGCCGCACCGCCATAGAGAACCTCATCTTCGGTGGCGCGTAAAAAAGCCGCCTGTTTTTTGGTGACAGAAAGACAAAGTTCCATCTAGTCCACCACCCGGATTTTCACATCTACCGATTGTCCGGCATTTGCTTCTGATTCGTCGGCAAGGCGCAGAAGACATTCCGATACTTTCAACCGGTCTTTGACATCCGCTTCCTCATTGCGCAGTACCGAGGTCAGAAAGGCGCGGACTTCATTTTTGTCTGCAATTTTTTTTCGCATGGGTTTTCACCTCCTTTCTTAGTAAAAAGAATAACACAGAAAAGGAGAAAAGAACAGGGCAGGAAATAGGCATGGTAAATGGGCATATAAAAAAATTTGTCCGGTAGTATCGAAAGCAAAATCTTTTTGTGAAAAATTGAAAAATTTTCGTTTTTTGTGCAATTAGGGCTTGATTTATCTGCTGGAAAATGGTAAAATATTCGTAAATTCATTTGGAAGGATGGTTACTACTATGAAATTTTCCCACGAGGTGCAACAAATGCAGTGCGTGGCCAAGGGCGTTTGCCATGGGCCGGCTCCCATTCCGGAAGAAGGCAAATGGGTAAAGGTAAAGGAAATCAGCGATATTTCCGGCCTTACGCATGGCATCGGCTGGTGCGCGCCGCAGCAGGGCATGTGCAAGCTGACGCTGAATGTTAAAAACGGTATTATTGAAGAAGCTTTGATTGAAACCTGCGGTTGCTCGGGTATGACACACTCCGCGGCAATGGCCGGCGAAATTCTGACGGGGAAAACGCTTTTAGAGGCGCTGAATAGCGACCTCGTTTGCGATGCAATTAACACCGCTATGCGCGAGCTGTTCCTGCAGATTGTATACGGCAGAACGCAGACGGCATTTTCCGAAGACGGGCTCCCCATCGGTGCAGGCCTTGAGGACCTTGGAAAGGGCCTCAGAAGCCAGATCGGTACGGTGTTCTCCACCAAAGAAAAAGGTCCACGCTATCTGGAATTGGCAGAAGGCTATATTACGAAGATTGCGCTTGACGATGAAGATCATATCATCGGTTATAAGTTTGTGCATCTTGGCAAGATGATGGACATGATTGCCAAAGGTACCGACGCAAACGAAGCGCTGGAGAAGGCTTCCGGCCAGTACGGCAGATTTGATGATGCAGCAAAAATCATCAATCCCCGTGAGCAGTAAGAAAGGAGAACAGAGAAATGCCTTTATTTGAAAGCTATGAAAGAAGAATTGACCAGATAAATGCCACCCTCGCGAAATACGGCATTCATTCTATCGAAGAAGCCAAGCAGATTTGCGACGAAAAGGGACTGGATGTATACAACCTCGTAAAACAGATTCAGCCCATCTGCTTTGAGAATGCTTGCTGGGCATACATTGTAGGCGCGGCAATTGCCATTAAGAAGGGCTACAAAAGTGCAAGCGAAGCCGCCGAAATCCTCGGTGAAGGCCTGCAGTCCTTCTGCATTCCCGGCTCGGTTGCAGATGACAGAAAGGTTGGCCTTGGCCACGGCAATCTCGGCGCAATGCTTCTCCGAGAAGAAACAAAGTGCTTTGCATTTTTGGCCGGTCACGAATCCTTTGCTGCCGCAGAAGGCGCAATCGGGATTGCAAAGTCTGCCAACAAGGTCAGAAAAGAGCCTCTGCAGGTTATCTTAAACGGCCTCGGCAAGGATGCCGCACAGATTATATCGAGAATCAACGGCTTTACTTATGTGGAAACCGAATTTGATTACTATACGGGCGAACTGAAAATTGTTTCCGAGAAAGCATATTCAGCGGGCGAACGCGCAAAGGTACGCTGCTTCGGTTCTGACGATGTTCGCGAAGGCGTTGCCATTATGCACCACGAGAAGGTGGATGTTTCCATCACAGGTAACTCCACGAACCCGACCCGCTTCCAACACCCGGTTGCCGGCACCTATAAGAAGGAATGTATCGAACAGGGCAAGAAGTACTTCTCTGTAGCTTCCGGTGGCGGTACAGGCAGAACGCTCCATCCCGACAACATGGCGGCTGGCCCTGCTTCCTATGGTATGACCGACACGATGGGCAGAATGCACTCGGACGCACAGTTTGCAGGTTCCTCTTCCGTTCCTGCACATGTGGAAATGATGGGCCTTATCGGCGCAGGCAACAACCCGATGGTTGGTATGACCGTAGCCGTTGCAGTTGCACTTTCTGAATTACTATAAAGAAAAACACAAAATAAAAGCACATCCGAAACTTCGGATGTGCTTTTTGTATGGTCAGTTTAATATATTTCTATTCGGTTTTGTATTCGGCTATATCTTCCAATTTGCAATCTAAAATTTTACATAACCTATCTAAAGTGTAGGAATTAATATTTCCGTTCTTCCTCAATCTGTCAAGTTGTCCTGTGCTGAAACCATGATTTTTTATTAATTGATATTGCGAAATGTTTTTTTGGGCAAGGGTCATCCACAACTTATCATATACAATCACTTTATAATCACCAGTTTTTCTTATAGTATATACATAAGTATAAAATAATATTTTTATATTGACAATTGCCCGTAAATGGGCTATAATATTAATATGTTATCGGCAAAGGCGGATTTGGAGGTGAAGCGAGAACGCGAGATAACTACTGATAAAACAGAAGATAAGTAGTGCCGGTCAACTACCGCTGAACACACATTGGTGCGCCAGAAATATAGAGGCGGAATGTGAGCAAATTTTACATCAAAAGAAGAAAGGAATTTTAATTATGAAAAAGGGTTTATGCTTATTATTGGCAATGATTATTTGTATTCCATTAGTTGCTTGTGAAGGACAATCCAAAAACAATGCAAAAAACGATACGGAAACAACCACTACTGAAAATCTTGAAGAAAAAACGAAAAACGGGAAAAAGGAAGCAAAAAAAGAATTGACAGCAGAAGAACTGGAAACACAGTTAAGTGAGCAGGAAATCAAAATTACATCGACAAAATATAGTGTACAACATGAACAGTATAAAGCATTATATCCCGATTTGATGCAAGTAATTCTAAAAAATGATACAACGCAAGATATTAAAAATGCCGTTATCGCTTTTGTTGCTTGGGATGAGAATAACTTACCTGTAAAAATTAAAGGTTCAATGGATTTTTCTGATGGTTCGTACATTAAAAAATGTAATTATAATGATATAAATTTAATACCCGGCGGAACTTTTGGAGATTCATCCGGATTTGAAGTTGACGAGGATTGCCAAATTAAAAATTTCAAAGCCATTGTTGTCTCTTATGAGGCATTTACAGGAGAAAAATGGGATAACCCGCTATACAATGATTGGTGCAAATTATATGAGGGGGTAAAATTAACTCCTGAACTCATGATAGAGTAGTCCCTACGAGGCGGGAAATTATTCCGTTTGTGCTTGCGGGCGCATCTTTATATGGATGACCGTATCGGCGCAGGCAACAACTCGATGGTTGGTATGACCGTAGCCGTTGCAGTTGCTCTTTCCGAGCTTCTGTAAGAATAAAACAAAAAACGGACGCAATTTTCTTGCGTCCGTTTCTTTTTGCGTATGTAAAAGGCACGCGTTCGGAAAAGAACGCGTGCCTTCGCATTTAAGAAAGATTATTCCAGCGCCGACACGGCATCGGAAATCGTTTTTCCCTTCGCCTCGCGGCCATAAGTTTCTACATGCGTTTTATTTTGTTCGCCATGCGTCAGGCATCCCGCACCGCCTACGCAGCCGCCCTTGCATGCCATGCCTTCAATGAAATTTGCGTCAAGCGCGTGTTTGCTCTTTTTGAGAAGCGCCGTTTTACACGCCTCGATGCCGTCGCAAGAGAGGGGGCGGAGGTCAAAGGAAAGACCCTGCTCCTTAAGTGCTTCCTCCACGGCCTCTGCAAGCCCGCCGCAACGCGCGAAAATGCGGCCAAAATAGGAAGCATTATCGAGCGCCTTTTCCGAAAGCACGGTAATATCAATATCCCGGCTGTCGAAAAGCGCTTGTAGTTCTTCAAAGGTCAGCACGGCGTCTACATAGGGACGAACAGCGTCAAGCTTCGCCTCGGCCTTCTTCGCCGTACAAGGGCCGATGAAAATGACGCGGGCCGAAGGATCCATTCCCTTTATGTAGCGTGAAATTTCCGCCATGGGCGAGAGCGTATGGGAAATATAGGGCCGAAGGTCCGGAAACGCCGTTTCAATATAGCGCACGAAGGCCGGGCAGCAGGAACTTGCCAAAAACCCCTTTTCTGCGAGCTCTTTTGACTCCTTGTTTGCGACCATGTCGGCGCCGAGAGCTGCTTCTAAAACGGTGTCAAACCCGAGCTCGTGCAGGCCGGAAATCACCTGTCCCAGCTTTGCGTAGGAAAATTGACTGGAGACCGCGGGCGCCACAACGGCGTACACCTTGTAGCCATTCCCGATTTCGCGGTTTTTCAGAATATCAATTACGCTTAAAATATAGGATATATCCGTAATGGCACCAAAGGGGCACTGATATACGCAAGCCCCGCAGGCGGTGCATTTTTTATAGTCAATCGAGGCCGCGTTGTCTTGGTTTATCGAAATCGCACGGACTTTGCAAGCGTTCTGACAGGGGCGTTTGCGGTTGATGATGGCCGAATAGGGGCAGACCTTAGCGCAAAGTCCACATTCCACACATTTCGATTTGTCGATATGCGCCACATGATTATGGTCAAAGGAAATGGCACCTTTTTTGCAGACATCCTCACAGCGATGCGCCAGGCAACCGCGGCAGGAATCGGTAACCGCATAGCCGGCGGCCGGGCACTCGTCGCAGGCAATGTCAATGACCTGAATGACATTCGCATCGTCCTCTTTGCCGCCCATCGCAAAATGAACGCGCTCAGCTAAAATGGCGCGTTCTTTGTAGACGCAACAACGCATCGTGGGGGTTTTGCCAGGGACAATCATCTGTGGAATGGAGAGGACGGTTTTTAAAAGCGTGCCGTCCCAAGCCTCCCGCGCCACCGTGCGAAGCACTTTATATTTTAAATATTGTACTTTGGTGTCAAACTTTCTGATTTCCATACGAGGCCTCCTACAGCCTGATGTTTTGGCGAATTTTAGTAATTCTTGCAATTTCGGATTGCTGCAAAAGCCGCATCCTCGCCTTCGCTGGCAAGAATTTGGAGCCAGCTTTCCAAAAGGGCAGAGGTTTCCGGATGAATCATACGCGTGACATTTCCACGCGTAAAATATTCAATTGGATGTTTTTGCGAATAGTTTTTGCCCTGATAAATCTTGCTGGCCGCCACACGGTCGCAAAACATTTCCTTTACAAAGACAAGCGGCATCTTTACAGGTCCTACCGTGCGCGTGGTGTGGCTATAATCGGTCCAGTATTCAAAATGGTGCCGATTGCGGCCTTTGTGATGTACCCAGGCTTTAGAATACCCATAGGCTTCCCGCTCACCTTCACAAGGGCTGCGCGTGCCCAGAAAATAGCGAACGCCGGGAATAAATTCAGACGGCGTATATTTGGAAAGGTCGTGCAAAAGACCCCGCCATAAAATGCCGGCGCGAAAGCAGTGGCGGATAACGGCGTGGCGATGCCTTGTAATGGTTCTAAAATGCTTCCATAAATTTCCCATGCTTATTTCCTTTCGCCGCCCTGCTTTTCAAGAAGAGCACGGTATCCGCCGCTCCCATACACAAGGCTACGGTTGACACGGGAAATGGTGGCCGAGGAAGCCCCGACTTCGTTCATGATTTCATTAAAGGTTTTGCCGGCATGCAAAAGGCGGGCCACCTCCAAACGCTGGGCCATGGAATGCAGCTCTGGAATGGTACATAAATCCTCAAAAAATTTCTGGCAATCTGCCTCAGACTCAAGCGAGACGATTGCGCTATACAGTGCGTCGATCGTTTTAGGCTCCTTCACCATAGTTTCTCCTCTATTCTTAAAAGTATCGTAAAACGGAGGGGATGGCATCTCCGTCACAAATTTTCTTCGCGTGCTCCTCCAGATAGGCGACGGAGAGCGACGGCGCCGGCCGCGCAAACTCAATGAGTTTTGCATGCGCATATTTTGCATCGTAATCATTTCTTTCAAAGGAAATAGAAAGAATATATGTGTCATCCAGCGCATAGAGACTACTGCGTTCACCCATATACCGCCAGGTGTGGCAAAGGGCGCAAAGGTCATCAAAAGTATCAAACTGATATAGCGCTGTGATCTCATTTGCGGAAGGCTTGGCGGGTGCTTTCACCCGATGGCGGACACGGCGAAGCCGACCATCTGTCGGCAAAGCGCTCGGTTTTGTCAGGAAAATAACAAGCCCATTATCTTTGTACGGCATAGCCTCAATATAGACTTTACCTTCTTCAATTATAAAATCCATTTCATATTCCGCGCGGCGGAGGAGATTCCAGAAAAAATCTTGCACATTGGGGGCATCCGGCGAAAAACTGTCACAGGACAGGCCGTGCAGCATAAGGTCTTCTCCCGTTGCGGTGATTTTCAGTCTGTTATCACCAATGCGTTCCATTTTCATTTTTTATACCCGAATAGCGTGCTTATTCCACACGCCCCTTTACAAAAATTACTTTACCCAAAATCGCAAGGGAGTGGGTATTGTCTTTTGGGAAAACCATATCGGGATATGCCTCGTTTTCTGCGTGCAGAACGAGAGAATCCGCATGGTCAAACACACGCTTTACGGTGGCCTCACCATCAACTAAAACAACAGCGATTTCTCCGTTTTCTACTTGTGGCTGGCGGCGGACATAGACAAGGTCGCCGTTTAAAATGCGTGCACCGGTCATGCTGTCGCCCCGGATACGGAGCGCAAAATCGACATGTTCTTCGGTATCAATGGCAGTATACCCGTCAAAATTTTGCTCTGCCCAGATGGGTAGGCCTGCCGCAACATCGCCCAGAATCGGAACCATACCTTGTGGCATCGCAGTTTGCGTGCGGTTTACTGCTTCGCCCATAAGCCAGGCTGGGTTTACCCCGTAGCGACGCGCGAGCATTTCCAGCGTCGGTGCTTTTGGCATATATTGTCCGTTTGTATAGCGCGAGATGGTGCTGGGCTTCATTCCTAAATATGCAGCAACTGTATAAATGGTGTCACCTTGCGCTTTCATTACAGACCGCAGCCGTGCGCCAAAGCTTGCTTTATCAAAAGCCATAATCCGCCTCCTTTCTCTTCTCTAGTATACACGATTTTGTTGCAAAAAGCAAGTTGTTTTTAAAATCTTCCCTCAGGCTCGAAGATTCCGCATCATTGCGATTTCTTCCTTGTAGCCCTCTATATCGCAGGGCGTTTCCAGATAAAACGGAAGATGACGAAGGGCGGGGTGGTTAATGATGCGTGTGAGCGCTTCTATGCCGAGCGCGCCCTGCCCGAGCTTTTGATGCCGGTCCTTATGGCTGGCGAATGGATTTTGCGAGTCGTTCAAATGGATGGCATAGAGGCGCGAGAGGCCAATCTCTTTGTCAAATTCCTCCAGCACATCGTCTAAATGCCCCACAATATCATAGCCGGCATCATGAACATGGCAGGTATCAAGGCAAACGCCGACATGGTCGGACAACTGGGTGCCATCTATAATGCGGCGCAGTTCCTCAAAACGGCCGCCCACCTCAGAGCCTTTGCCGGCCATCGTTTCCAGTAGCACCTTCGTATCCTGCTCCGGGGAAAGGACACGGTTTAAAATATCGGTGATTTGCAGAATGCCGGTGTCGATACCTTGCCCGACATGGCTTCCGGGATGGAAGTTATAAAAACTTCCCGGCAAAAACGAAAGTCTTAAAAGGTCATCCTGAAAGGTGCGGTAGGCAAAATCACGAATTTTTTCGTCCTTCGAGCAGGCGTTAAGTGTATAAGGGGCGTGGGCGAGAAGCGGACCAAAATTATGCGCACGGCAAAGCGCCATGAGCGCTGCAGCATCATCAGCATCCATAGGCTTTGCAGCCCCGCCTCTCGGGTTTCGTGTAAAAAACTGAAAGGTATTGGCATTTATCGATAATGCTTCCTGCCCCATAGCTAAAAATCCACGGGAGGCAGAAAGATGACAGCCCATATAAAACATAAGCAATCCTCCTTGTTTTACTTTATTATATCATTTTTCATAATAAAAAGAAATAGTTTTTTAAATTTTCTTTTCACCGCGCAATTTACTTTACGAAAGGCGAGGGTATTGACAAATCCGCTGAAAAGGGGTATACTAAGAAAAATGGGAAAGATCCCCACCGAAACAGAAAGGAAGCAGAATATGTATAGTCAAAAAACGGATAAGCGGTTACTTGTTGCGGCAACCGGCAACCGGGGAAAATTACAGGAATTTAAGCTTCTTTTACCTTCATTTGAAATATTGTCTATGGCGGAAGCCGGCTTTCTGGACGAAATAGAGGAAACGGGGAGCACTTTCGAGGAAAATGCACTCCTGAAGGCACGCGCGGTGATGCGTGCAACCGGTCAGGCTGCGTTTGCAGACGATTCGGGACTTATGGTAGATGCTTTGTGTGGCGCACCGGGCATTTATTCGGCGCGGTATGCCGGAGAAACGGCAACGGATGCCGAACGGATTGAAAAGCTCCTTTCAGCGCTTTCTGCGGTGCCGGAGGAAGAACGCGGGGCATCGTTTGTCAGTGTAATTGCCTATGTAACACCGGATGGCGAAGAAAAAATCTTCCGCGGGGAATGCCACGGGCGCATAGGAAGTGTACCAAAAGGCAAACACGGCTTTGGGTATGACCCGGTGTTCATCTACACAGAAAGCGGGCGCACTTTCGCCGAGATGACGGAGGACGAAAAGGGAAACATCAGCCATCGCGGACGGGCGATGCGCCTTTTTGCAGACTGGCTGAAAAAATAGAAAGGCAGCCCGTTTTGTCGGACTGCCCTCCCATTGACCTGTCAAAAGATTAGCAGCAGCTATTCTGGCCACCGCATACGCAGTTTAAGATAACCAGGATGATAATAATCCACAGAATCCATTCACAGCAATTGCTATTGGAATTTGTGCAGCAGTTGTTCATCAGAAAAGGCTCCTTTCTACATAGTCTGCGAGAAAATTAGTCGCAGCAGGGATTCGAGCAGCTGTTCGAGATGCAGCTATTGCCACAGCCGTTTCCGCAGCAGAAAACGAGGACCAGGATGATGAGAATCCAAAGACAGGAATTCCCGTTGTTACCGCAAGATCCGCCAAATAAGTTCATAGGTAAATCCTCCTTACTAAAATAGTGACTTGATTTCAAACAGCGAAGCGCTGTTTCAATACATAGTATGAAGCCACGAAATATTTGGTGACAAAGAAAGGGCTTGAGAATTTGAAGGTTTTAATTTTAACGGTTTCCACTGGACAGGGGCATACCCAGACGGCAATGGCAATCTCTGAATATTTTGAAAGGCGGGGCGTGGAAACGAGCGTGCTGGATGCGTATAAAGATACACGGCCGCTCCTTAGCGATTCGCTCGAAAAGGGCTACCTTATGAGCACGCAGTATGCAACCGGTGTGTACCGGCACGCATACCGTATGGCGGAAAAAAGGGATGGAAGCAGCCATCACGGGACACCGTTAAGTAGGATTGCGACAGGGATTGTGGCACAGAAGCTTCGTCAGCAAATTGAGGAGTTTGCGCCGGATGTTATGATTGCCACCCATGTGTTTGCGGCGCTGCATCTGACGCACATGGAGGAGGATTTTGCGGACATACCCACATTTGGCATTGTGACTGATTTCACCATGCACCCGTATTGGGAGGACACGAACCTCGATTATTATGTAACCGCATCCCGGCTTTTACAGTTCCAATGCGAGCGAAAGGGGATTCCCGCTTATAAGGTTCTGCCGTTTGGGATTCCTGTGCACGAACGATTTGCGACACATCTTCCCATGAAAGAGGCGCGGGAAAAACTGGGCATTTTGGATAAGACCACAATTTTAGTCATGATGGGCAGTATGGGCTATGGAAACATAGCGAAAGGCATCCGTGCGATTGATGGGATTGATATGGATTTCCAGCTTCTTTGCGTGTGTGGAAAAAATGCGCGTGCAAAGCGAGATGTAGAAAGACTGGAAACGGTACATAGTATAAAGGTGTACGGTTATGTGGACTCTATAGATGTGATGATGGATGCTGCAGATTTTGTGGTTACAAAGCCGGGCGGCATCACCCTTTCCGAAGCTCTTGTCAAGGCCATCCCGACAGTTCTCATGAATCCCATTCCGGGGCATGAGGACAGAAATCGCGAATTTCTAGTAAATAACGGGCTTGCAATGGCGGTCAGCGACACTTGCCCGGTGGAGGAAGCCGTGTATCAGCTTTTGCAGAATGACTGGCGGCGGGAGAACTTGAGACAGGGAATCCGGGCAATCAGCCCGCCAAATCCCACGCAAGCTTTAGGAGAGTTTATTATGGAGCATTATGGAAAGTAAACGGCTCCTGCTGCCGGCGTATGTGGAGGATGTCTGCAGGAAGCTGGAAAATGCAGGTTACAGCGCGTATTGTGTTGGCGGAGCCGTGCGCGATTTGCTTTTAGGAAGGAAACCGGAGGATTTCGATGTAGCAACGGCAGCGCCACCGCAGACGGTACAGGCTATTTTCTCGAATACTGTGCCGACAGGACTGATGCACGGAACAGTTATGGTGCTGACAGAGGGCAGCAAGGTGGAAGTCACCACCTTCCGACAAGATGGCGCATATACAGACAAACGGCGGCCGGACATGGTTACATTTGTAGACGCGATTGCAAAGGACCTTACCCGGCGGGATTTTACAGTCAATGCGATAGCATATAGCCCCAAAAGAGGGATTTGCGACCCATTTTTTGGTATTGCCGATTTAAAAAAGAGGCAGCTTTGTGCCGTGGGCGATGCGCGGACGCGATTTGAGGAGGATGCGCTTCGGATTTTGCGCCTGTATCGTTTTTCCGCGCAGCTTTCTTTTTCCATAGAAGCGGAAACGGAGGTAGCAGCGAAGGAAAAGGCGGAGAATCTTCGCAGTATAAGCATAGAGCGCGCGTTTTTAGAGATTACAAAGCTTCTCTCCTATGGAAAGGCCGAACATCTTATGGCGGCGCTTCCGGCCCTCTGCGTGGTTCTTCCGGAAGCGGAGGCGGATGTGGACACCCTTCGTGCCGTTGCGGCTTGCAAATCTATGCCCGGCAAATGGGCGCGACTTTGCGGGCGCAAGACATACGCGGCGCTCGAAAGGCTGCATAGCCCCAAAAAGCTTAAGCTTGCGGCCGCCGAGCTTGCGGCCTATAAAAAGGGAAACGCAATTTCTTTTGATATAGCATCGCTTCGATACGCAACGCCCGCAGATTTATTTGCATTTTCTGAAGGTGCGGAAAACGCGTGGGAAATCGAAAAGACGGCGGGCGCGCCGCAAAGCCTTGGAGAATTGGCAATCGATGGCAGAGATGTGGAGGCGGCAGGCTTCCGTGGTGAGGAAATCGGCAAAAGGCTGCAGGCGCTTTTTATGTATGCAATACAAAACCCTGCAGATAATAACAAGGAAATCTTACGGGAGGTTTTAGAAAAGTGGAAATACGAACAAAACAATTAGTGGAAGGGATAAGCCTTACTTTACTTCCCGATGAAAAATTTAAAAACTGCGTTATGGGCATCTATTTTGCGGTGCCGCTTAAGCGGGAGACTGCAACCGGCATTGCAATGATTCCCAGACTTTTAACGGCGGCTACCCGCCGGTTTCCGGACCGGAGTGCATTGCATAGAGAGCTGGAAATGCTTTATGGAGCCAAATTCCGCGCAGGCGTGGAAAAAATAGGGGAAACGCAGGTGGTTTCCTTTGTCGGCGATGTGATTGCCGACCGATATGCTGGCGAAAAGTTGTTTTCGGACCTGCAGGCGCTGATGGAAGAGGTGCTTTTGCATCCGGTAGCCTGTGGAGATGCCTTTGGAAACGAAACTTTTGAAAGAGAAAAGGAAGCGCTGCGAGAGGAAATCCGTGGAATTGTAAATGACAAACGCCGTTATGCGCTTACGCGGTGCACAGCCGAAATGTGCAAGAATGAGCCGTATGGTATTTGCGAAGACGGGGAGGAAACGGCGCTTGATTCTCTCGACCCCGAAAACACATACGCACTATACAAGGAAATGTTGAAAACTGCAAAGGTGGATATTTTCGTAAGCGGCGCCTTTTCATTAGCAGACGCGGAGGAAGAAAGCTTGCGCTTTGCAGAAATGCTTGGGGCGCGAAAAGTACGAACGCCGGAAATTGGCCGCCCTTTACCGGAAAAGGTGCAGTATATAACGGACAGAGAGCCGGTGCAGCAAGGGAAGCTGGTTATCGGCTATCGGACAGAGATAGAGCCGACGAGTGACGAGTGGTTTGCGCTTTTAGTTTACAATGCACTTTTCGGCGGCGGAACATCTTCCAAGCTTTTTTGCGAGGTGCGGGAAAAAATGAGCCTTTGCTATTACGCATCTTCCATGCTCGAACGGGCGAAGGGACTTTTACTGGTACAATCCGGGATAGAATTTGATAAATATGATGTGACGCTTTCTGCAATTGAGGCCGAGCGGGAGGCCCTCGCAAGAGGCGAAATTACAGATGCGGAATTTACAGGCGCACTCGAGGGACTTTGTAATCAGCTCCGTTCTTATCAGGATTCTCCGGCGCTCTGCATGGAATATTTAAGGCGACAGCTTTATGCGGGACAGATGACACCGCCGGATGAGGCGATTCGGAAGCTCAAGACAGTAAAAAGGGAAGAAATTTCTAAAATTGCCGCGCGTGTGCATATGGATACCGTTTACTTTTTAAGTGGATTGGAGGCAGAAAACGCATGAAAGAATACGCTTTAATCGGCGAGACACTTCACACCTTTGTGCACGAAAGCGGCCTTCGCGTTTTCGTATTACCTAAACCAGGCTTTACAAAAAGTTTTGCAATTTTTGCTGCAGATTTTGGCTCCATTCATTCCACATTCGTGGCAGACGGCGTTAAAATCCGCGTGCCGGACGGGGTAGCACATTTTTTGGAGCATAAACTGTTTGAAGAAGAAGAGGGCAATGTGTTTGAACGCTTTTCGGCATTAGGCGCGGCTGCAAACGCTTACACCTCTTTTGATATGACAGGATATCTGTTTTCGGCAACGGCCAATGTATACGAGGCACTTTCTGTGCTCATTCAGTTCGTACAGAATCCTTATTTTACCGATGAAAATGTGGAAAAAGAAAAAGGAATTATCGGACAGGAAATCGATATGTACAGAGATGATCCGGCGTGGAACTGCTTTTTTGGTGGCTTGGGCGCCATGTACGAGGTGCATCCGGTCCGAAAGGATATTGCCGGCACACAGGAATCGATTTCCAAAATTGATAAGACTTTGCTTTATCAATGCTACAACGCCTTTTATGCGCCGGAGAATATGATTCTTTTTGTCGGTGGGAATGTAGAGCCGGCGCTAGTAGAGAAAACTGTACAGGAGACAGCAACCATGCGGCGATCGCCTAAAGTGGAATTTGTGCTTCCGGAGGAGCCGGCGGGCGTGTCGGCAAGAAAGGTCGAAGCTGCGTTTATGGTTTCCCGTCCAATGTTTTCGTTAAGCTTTAAGGAAACGCTACCCAGCGATGTCGTTTTTGCGGAAGCGGCGTACGCGGTACTTGGCGCGCTTCTCTTCGGGAAAGGGACGCCGCTTTATAAGGAACTGTACGCCGAAAACTTAATTGATAATAATTTCTCACATGGCTATACCGTCGGAAAGGGCTACGCATTTATGCAGGTGGAAGGAGAATCGGAAAACCCCGAAAAGGTGCAGGAACGCATTTTTGCCCATCTGGATGCCATGCGCCGCACGGGTATCAGCGAGGCGGATTTTGAACGCGTACGCCGAAGTGTATTCGGGCAGGCAATACGCATGATGGACGATATAGAGAAGGTAGCACATGCGTTTGTGCCGATGGCGTTTGCCGGCGGAGATTTTCTGACTTATCCCGCCGTGATAAAAAATCTGAAAAAGGAAGATATAGAGGCGCTTCTCTGCGAAGGACTTTCTGCAGAAAAAAGCGTGCTTTCTGTCATTCGACCAAAGAAAAGAGGGTGAAGAGATGAACAAGATTGGATTTCCGGGGCTCGGGCTGGTGTTCCAAATGAACGAAATCGCAATTCCGCTGCCGATTTTAAATGGAGGGATTCGCTGGTATGCCCTGATTTTACTGACCGGAATTCTCGTTGCACTGACGGTTGGCATTCGGGAAGCAAAAAGGACAGGGGAGGACCCGGAACATGTTTATAATATGGTGCTTTGGGCGCTCCCAATAGCGATTATCTGTGCGCGGTTGTACTATGTTGTTTTTTCTTTTTCGGCGTACAGAGAGAATCTGTGGTCGGTCTTTTACATCTGGGAGGGTGGTATCGCCATTTATGGCGGCATCATCGGTGCGCTTCTGACAGTGCTCATTTACTGCAAAAAGCATAAGCTCTCTCTCTGGAAATATCTGGACATTGGTGCGTTTGGCTTTCTGGTTGGGCAAAGCATTGGCAGATGGGGGAATTTCGTAAATGGGGAGGCCTATGGTACAGAAACGACGCTGCCGTGGCGCATGCTGGTTGATGGCATGGAGGTGCATCCGACCTTCCTTTACGAATCGCTCTGGAACATGGCAATTTTTCTCTATCTGTGGTGCACGCGAAAAAAGAAAGGCTTTGCGGGACGGACCGTTTCCCTCTACATGATCGGATATGGGATTGGCCGCTTCTTTATTGAAGGACTCCGAACGGACAGCCTCTGGCTCGGAAACATTCGGATTTCCCAGCTTGTGTCCCTGGCTTTTATCGCTGGCGGCAGCTGGCTTTATATGCGGATGCGGAAGAAGGCGAAGGAAGCGGAAGAAAACATATGAATTATGTTACATTATGATTAAATTCTAAATTTCCTATTGACTTTGGAACTGGGTTAATGTTAGAATACAATTAAGCAAAAGGCAAAAAGATAAAGGAGGAATTCAAAATGAAACTGCGGAAAAGATGCCTTGCAGCATTTTTGACACTGGCAATGCTTTTTACACTGATTCCTTTCGGAAGTGTTATAGCAGAAGAAGGCTTGAAGTTGTCGGATGTTGACGCGAATACCACCGTCGGAAAGGCGGTAGCAGAGCTTTCTAAGCTCAATATTATTAATGGCTATGAGGATGGAACCTTCCGGCCGGATAACACCATTACGCGTGGTGAAATTGCAAAGATTATTATCAGCTTTAAAGGGCAGCAGGATGTTGCGTTTGATACGCTTCCTTCCGGATTTGCGGATGTAGATGCCGCAAATCACTGGGCAAAGAAGTATGTTAAGCTCGCGGCTGACCAGAAGATTGTAAATGGCTATCCGGACGGGACTTTTCTGGCGGACAACCCGGTTCGTTATACAGAAATCGTAAAAATGCTCGTCTGCATGCTAGGCTATGGCCCCATTGCAGAGCAGAAAACTGTTTCCGGCGGCACATGGTATTCCGGCTACATGGCAGTTGCAGCAGAGAGAGGTATCTTGAAAAATGCTTCTGTAAATAATGTGGAAGATAATGCTTCCCGTGCGGTCGTATCCATTCTGACTTACAATTGTCTCGAGGTGGAAACAGCTGAAGTCGATGCCTCCGGTAATATTATTATCAATTCTAATTCTACGGCGCTGGAACAGTTCCAAGGCAAGGAAAAAGTGACCGGTGTTGTAACGGGCGTACAGCAGACAGGTATTAATACCGGAGATACGGGCCTTACAAAGCGCCAGATTACGGTAGATATCAAAGGTGAAGAAGGCGTTTATGAAGTGCCTGCCGACACAGATACAATGGCACTTTTGGGCCGCAGAATCAGCGCTTATGTAGAAGACGGCGGCTCGGATGACGACAAAATTTCGCAGATTACCGTCACCAAGACGGAAAGCACCACGGTTATACCGAGTTTAATCGAAAAAATTTCGGATCGAGCCATAGAGTACTACGAATCTGACAAGAGTAGCAGCAAAGAAACAATTGGACTGGATAGTGTAAAGGTTATTTATAACGGAAAGTACGATGATACCTTCGAGACAGAAGATTTCGAAAACATACAGTCCGGTGCGATTGAGTTTATCTGTAACGACGGGGACGGGCGCGCCGAGGTGGCATTTGTTTCGGCGTATGAAACCTTTATTGTCAGCAGCGTAGACAGAAACAGCAACCCGCCGAAGGTTTACGATAAGTACGGAAACGGCGACCTTTCGATTCCGTACGAAAGTAAGCATGTATATTTCTCTCTGAAAGAAACAGGTAGCACAGCTGACGCGGATGGTGTTGTGAGAGGCCTTTCTGAATGGGATGTTATCGAGGTTATGAAATCGAAAGAAACCGCCGAAGGAAAAGCCGTTTGGAATGGTATTGTAACCGGCAAACGCGTTTCCGGCAAAATCACGAGTTCTGATAACGAGACCACAAAGGAAATCAACAACAAATATTATCCGTTTGCAGAAAGCTATAAAGCCTATGAGGGAACAAAGCCGAAGATGGATGTTGGCGACTATGTAACGGTTTACCTCAATCACAAGGGCGAAATTGCAGCAGCAACCGCAAGTGTTACGGAAGCTACCATTAGCGTTGCCTATATGGTTGGGGCAATCAAGAAAGGCACTATGGACGCGCAGGCACAGGTCAGCCTCTATAACCTGACAGGCACCAAACGCAAAACAACACCGATCCTTGCTTCTCCTGTCCGGATTGACGGCGCGATTTGCAATACGCCGGAAGCCGCCCTTGATGCTTTAAAGACTGCGGCCGAGGTCGCAAATGCCGGTAAGGCTGCTGAAGGCATTGGCGTGCAGGATTACTGCCAGCTGATTCGTTACACCGTTAACGCCCAGGGTGAAATTGATATGATTGATACGGTGGTTGCGAACGCCTCGCCCTCCACGGAAGATTTAACGCAGAAATATCCCTTCCCCTATGCGGGGAATACCAATAAGGTTCTCACCTATACCGGCGGCCGTTTCTCCGGCTCTGGCGGACTTGTGTTTATGGCAAACAGCGGCACAAAGGTTCTGGAAATTCCGTATGACAACATTTCCAACACAGATAAATTCAAGATGCCTTCTTATTCAAGCGCGTTTACAACATCGGCAAAATACCGCGCAGAAGCATACAATGTAAGCGGATCTGGATTTGCATCTTATGTCATTTCCTATGTGGGTGGCGAATTCGGCACAGAAACAATCAATGAAAAATCGCCGATGATGATTGCAACGCAGATCAATCAGTTCCAGCCGGAAGACGCCATTGAAACGATTGACAAGGCCACAGGTTATAGCTTCCCGTCTGCGGACGGTACTTCGCTTAATTCCGAGGTAGCAGGTACACTTTATGGAAAGTATGATTTCGGCGACATCTTCCGGTATGCACTGTCGGATGGCAAGGTTGCAGAAGCAGAGAAACTTGTTGCATTCAACGCAGAGGGTAAAAAGCCGATTATCTATGATGTCAAAAACGGAAACCGGAATATTGCAGAACCGGTTGCAACAGCAGAAGACGCTGTAGATAAGCGAAATGTGAAGCTGGACGATGTCATCAGGGAAAATTCTGCAACGGTCGGACGCTTTATGTTTGGCACACTTCTCAACTGGGAGAAGGATGGTCTGGTTATGACAAAGACCATTAAGGAAGATACTTGCGGCGTAACACCCGACAAAGCGAAGGAAACACTGCTCCTTAAGGATGCGAAGATATTCATCTATAACTATGGCGCAACACTGGATGCAGAACGCGTACAGGCAAACGCCAGCATGGATGCTGCGAAAGCCTATGAAAAGCTTGTGAACGACAGCAAGAAGGCTCCGGAGGTAGCAAAAGCAGAAGCTTCACAGATTCTCGTATTCTATACTGGAAACTATAACGCAAAGGCCGTTATCATCTTCCAATATTAAGCTTTGAAGGAACGGGGCGGACATAATCCGCCCCGCTTCTATCATAAATGCAATGGCTTGTGCATTACCTTTATGATAGAAGAAGGGATAGCTGGAAAGGAGAAAGTATGCAAATTAAACGCGCGTGGGCAGAGATTGATAAAGCCGCACTCCGGGAAAACTTTTTACACGCAAAGGCGAAAACAACGGCGAAGATTTTAGCAATGGTAAAAGCAAACGGATATGGACACGGCGCCGAGGAGGTTGCAAAGCTTTTTGTGGAATGCGGGGCAGATATGCTGGGCGTAGCCTGCGTTAAAGAAGCGCTGGAACTGAGAGAGGGTGGAATCCACACGCCAATCTTAATTGCCGGATATGTACCAAAGGCCGAAATGGAAGACGCAATTGAAGCTGAGGCGCAATTATCTGTTTCTACATATATTGAAGCCGAAGCAATCAGCAGGGCGGCGATACGCATTGGAAGGGTGGCAAAGATACATATAAAAATTGATACCGGAATGACGCGACTTGGATTCCCTGTCAAAGGTTCTTCTACCGAAGAAGATGTGCTTCGCATTTTCAAACTTCCGGCAATAGAGGTAGAGGGGTTATTCACGCATTTTCCGTGCGCCGATGAAGCTGAGGAGGAAAAAACGAGGCAGGCTTTCGCGGCATTTACCACACTCGCTCAGCGGGTGGAGAAGGCTTCGGGGAAGCAGCTTATTAAGCATGCTGCCAATAGTGCTGCACTCTTTCGATTTCCTGAAATGCACCTTGATATGGTGCGCCCCGGTATTTGTCTGTATGGCGGGAATCCGCTGCCGGGTAGTCCACTGGTGCCGCCGCTTCGTGAGGCAATGCGCGTTCGGGCAACCATTGCGCGCGTAATGGAGATTCCCAAGGGCACTTTTGTAGGATATGGCGGCACTTTTTGTGCCGAGCGGGATATGTGCGTTGCAACTGTATTGATTGGATACGGCGATGGTATTTCCCGCAGCCTTTCTAACCGCGGTCATGCAATTTTTAAGGGGAAGCGCGTTCCGATTATCGGACGCATTTGTATGGATCAGCTCATGCTGGATGTTACGGGAATGGATGCAAAAATGGAGGATGTTGTGACAATACGGGGGTGCGAAGGCGCGGAGGCTGTGACAACCGAGGAAACAGCAGCACTTCTTAATACAATCTCGTATGAACTATTTTGCAATATAGGAGAAAGGATTCCCAGATTCTATGTGTAAGCGAATTTTGAGTACCTTGTTATTATGTTTTTGGATGTGCATGATTTTTAACTTTTCTGCGCAGCCGGCGGCAGCGTCTTCAAAATTAAGCAGCAAGGTAGAGACAAAAATTGTGCGTCTTGTGACAAAGGTGTCCCCAAAACTGGGAGAGAAACTTGTCGAGAGACCGGAAGGAAGCCTGACTGTCTGGGTGCGAAAAAGCGCGCATTTCTTTTTATATCTGGTGCTTGGTGCATTGGCTGTTTGGACAGCCTTCAGCTTTGGGATAGAAAAAAGAAGATTGTGGATTGCATTTTTCTTCTGTCTCTTCTATGCGGGAAGTGATGAATTCCATCAGATATATGTGCCCGGCAGAGCCGGACGCTTGCTGGATGTCGGCGTGGACACTGCGGGGAGCGCGATAGGGATTATTCTCTTCCATTTCTCTTTTTTAAAAAAGAAAAGAAAAAGAGAAAATTTTTCTTGACATTAGAATGAAGCTATGCTATAATAGGAAAAGTCATGGGGGTATAGCTCAGCTGGGAGAGCGCTTGAATGGCATTCAAGAGGTCAGCGGTTCGATCCCGCTTATCTCCACCATCTGCCCGCGTCAGCGGGCTTTTCATTCGTTTCATGTAGGGGTATAGCTCAGCTGGTAGAGCGACAGTCTCCAAAGCCGTGTCCCTATGTTCGCATGGTAACTCAATAAAACTTAATATTTGCTTTTTAGGGGTATAGTTCAGCTGGTAGAGCGACAGTCTCCAAAACTGTAAGTCGTGGGTTCAAATCCTACTGCCCCTGCCAATGTCGGAACAAGTTTCGCTTGTTCCGATTTTTTTTGCAAAAAATCAGTCACCCGCTTCACAGTTCCTCCTTTTTCCCACAAAATCTATGATTTTGCGGGATGCCCTATGTGATTTCGGCTCAAACACTGCGTTTGAGCCACTTATTATTTTTTTAGCATTGAAAATTTTTGTGTTTCAAAATCAAATTTTAGAGCATCAATTTTTAATTTTGGTAATTTTCGAGTATATTTTTGATGACGGCGCATGGTCTTGAGACTCAAATTATTTTGCCCGAAACGAGCATCAATTTCGCATTCGGTTGCATCCGTTTCGGAGCGTTCCGCCTGCTACATCATCATTTTAGCATCACTTGATTTCGTCAATTCTGTCGATTTCGTCTATAGAGAGCAATTCTGCAAGAATACTTTTTAATTCTCGCAGATATTTTTTTGTCCAAATACAATTCTGCTTTTCTTCGGTTACTGTATATTAAAATTTGACACATTTAAAAGTTACGGCACGGAGAAAATCCGTGCCGTTTCATCCATATAGAATCTAATGTTTTTAAAATATTGATTTTTTATTTTTGTATATCA
>JAZSDW010000040.1:0-38573 GCA_045531355.1 Clostridia bacterium
GAAGCGATGACCTGCGTCTGCTCGGTGGGCATTGATATGGTTGCCGTTCCCGGCGATACCCCGGCAGAAACCATTTCCGGCATTTTGGCCGATGAGGTTGCGCTCGGGGTTGTCAATACGAAAACCACGGCACTTCGCATCATTCCCGCGCCCGGCAAAACAGTCGGCGATATGGTAGACTTCGGCGGTCTTCTTGGTACCGCGCCGGTGATGCCCGTAAACCGCTTCGGTTGTCAAACCATGATTGCCCGCGGCGGTCGGATTCCCGCACCGATGCACAGCCTGAAAAACTAATAAGTGACAAATTTATCCCTCGCAAAACCTGAAAAAACGGGTTTTGCGAGGTTTTTTTTCAAAAAAAATAAAAAAAGCTTGCAAAGAATTGGAAAATATTGTAAAATAATAATTGGAAATATTTTCCAAAAGGAGGATGTATATGCAGGACAAAATTAAAGTCTTACTTACAGATGACGATGCGGCTTTTGCCGAGCTTGTGAAAAATACATTGGAGAAAGCCTCCGGTTTTACGGTGCTTGGAATCGCGCACGATGGTGTTGAAGGCGTCGAAATGGCTAAAAAGCTTCACCCCGATCTTGTCCTTTTGGACATTGTAATGCCGAAGAAAGATGGCATCAGCACGCTTTGTGAGCTCAAAGCAATGCCCTTGCCCGTACGGCCACAGGTGGTAATGCTTTCTGCCGCCATGCAGGATGCTACGATGCGGATGTGCGTTGCCGCCGGCGCAGACTACTGCATGATGAAGCCTATTTCGCCCGATGACCTCGCAGAACGACTACGCAGTATTTGTCGCCCTACTGCATCCAGTTTCTCCCCACACCCCGCTTCCTCTCCCGACCCGGAATCCATGCGCCGCACGATAGAGCGCACCGTGACGGATACGATTCATTCCGTCGGCATTCCTGCCAACATAAAGGGCTACCAATATCTCCGCGATGCGATTATTATGTCGATTTCTGACGAAGCGCTGATTGGCGCAATTACAAAGCAACTCTATCCACGGGTAGCCGGCCGGCACAACACCTCTCCCTCCCGCGTGGAACGAGCAATTCGCCATGCCATTGAGGTTGCCTGCATGCGCGGTAACGACGAGGTGTTATACCGCCTTTTCGGCTACACGGTCAATAATAACAAAGGGAAGCCCACGAACTCTGAATTTATCGCGCTTATTGCCGATAAGCTACGGCTCGATTTGCAGGTCAGCTGATACGCTTGACAAAATGCTAACGGCGACTTATAATAGAGGAAAGAAAGGAGCGAGAGTATGTTTACCTATTCTATGCCTACGAAACTCTATTTCGGCAAGGACGCCGTTTTGAAAAATGGAAATGCGCTTTTGCTTGGCGCACGGGCCCTTCTCGTCACCGGGAAATGCTCGGCCGTAAAAAGCGGCGCGCTTTCGGATGTTGTTTCTGTTCTAAGCGCCCAAAATATCCCCTATCTTGTCTTTGACGAAGTTGAAAGCAATCCTACCATTGAAACGACGGTACGCGGCGGTGCGGCCGCAAATGCCTTCGGTGCGGATTTTATCATCGCTATTGGCGGCGGCTCGCCTCTCGATGCTGCAAAAGCGATTGCCGTGTATGCGAAAAACCCGCCCCGCGAGGATTCAGCCTTTTCGATGATGGATATTTTCAGCGGAAACTTTCCGAATCCGCCCCTCCCCATGGCCGCCATTCCCACAACGGCGGGCACCGGAAGTGAGGTCACGCCCTACTCCATATTAACCCTGCATTCCATACAGAATAAGAAAAGCTTTTCCTCGCCTTCCGTTTTTTATAAGGTCGCATTTTTAGACGGCAAGTATACCGCGCAGCTCCCGCTCCAGGTCGCTCGTAATACGGCGATTGACGCGATGAGCCATATGATAGAAGGATATACGAACAAAAAGGCATCGCCGCTAAGTGATTATATCGCGCTGGAAGGGCTTCGCGTGCTTGGAAAGCATTTAAGGGCGCTGGAAACGGGCACGCTTGATGAAACGGCGCGTGCAGACCTCCTCTGGGCCGCCTCTCTCGGCGGTATGGTCATTGCGCAGACCGGAACTACGGTTGTCCATTCTATGGGGTATCCGCTTACCTACTATAAGGAAGTTCCGCACGGCATGGCCTGCGGTCTTCTCCTTGGCGAATATGTTCGGCAGACAGAAAAGGTTCTTCCCGAAAAAATCGCCGCCGTACTTTCCGCACTCGGCCTTGAATCGCCGGCGGCGCTTACCACCCTTTTGGCTTCGCTTC
Organism: Clostridia bacterium; assembly: GCA_045531355.1. Classification (GTDB taxonomy): domain Bacteria; phylum Bacillota; class Clostridia; order UMGS1883; family UMGS1540; genus SIG447. The sequence continues at coordinate 2,256 of JAZSDW010000040.1, forward strand.
TTCCTTGGCATACGCCGTTTTCTTTCGAGGAACTTTCGTGCTGGACACATACGACGATTGAAGCCAAGAATGTATCCGTCTGCCCCTTCCCGGTCTCAAGAGCACTGGAAGAAGAAATCTATAAGGCGTGCCTTCTTCGCTAAAATCCCTTCATATTCCTCCCACCCCTTGCATACGCTTATTGCAAAGGGGTGGTTTTTTATGCTTGTTATTTTAAAACGGGGTGGCCTTTTGTTTCTTGCCCTTCTCCTCATTGTCACTTTTCTGGTCTTTTCTCTGTATTCGCCTTCGGCGGCGGAAACGGCTGTGGAGATGCCTTTTGAAGTGATTCTCATAGACCCCGGCCATGGCGCGCCGGACGGCGGTGCTACGGGTGTAAAAACCGGTGCGCTTGAAAAAGATTTGAATCTCGCCGTTTCGGGGAAGGTGCGTTCACATCTTGAGAACGCAGGATACACCGTTTCTCTTACGCGTGAAACCGATGCAGGTCTACACGAGAATGAGAAGGCTTCTCTTCGGGAGAAAAAGCGCGCAGATATGCGAAAACGGGTGATGCTTGCAAAAGAAGACGGCGTCTGTCTTTTTGCCAGCATCCACATGAATTTCTTTACCGACGGAAAATACAGCGGCCCACAAGTATTTTATCAGGCAAACAGCGCTGAAGGAAAGCGCCTTGCGGAAGAAATCCGTCTGTCCTTTTTAAATGAAATCGGTCCGCATTGCACGCGTGAAACAAAGCCCCGCACGGATTTATATCTTCTCCGTGAAACTCCGGTCCCGGCAGTTGTTATCGAATGCGGCTTTTTATCAAACCCCGAAGAGGATGCGCTTCTTTCTACGGAAGCGTATCAGGATTGCCTTGCCGCGGCAATCGCCAGCGGAATACAAAACTTTTTGAAAGAAGCATAAAAAAGGCAAAAACTGCCTATACTTGTCCATAAAGGGAGGTTTTGGAAATGGAAATAAAATCAATGCTTACCCGCCTTTCGGCTTCTCTTTCTGCTCGTCTTGGACGCGCATTCGGAAAAGCACCGGCGCCAAAGGAAATCGACACGCTTTCTGCCCTTCTTTTAGAAACGCAGAAAGCAATTGAAGAAAGCCGGCAAGGCCTGCAGTTTGCTGACAATGAGGCGCTTACAGATATGTATATCTACGCCATTAAATCCTCCGAGATTCGCTATGCCCACCTTCTGCAAATGGCTAAGAAAGCGGCGGGCTGACGCCGGAAAAAAGAGAAAATTTGACACCTCCCGCTTTTTGTGGTATGATAGCTTATAAAGGATATACTACGGAAGCGGGTGGAGTTTTGAAAAAGAAAAGTGCGCTAATCTGGATATGGAAAAACGCAAAGGGACAATGGCTTCGCCTTGCGGTTTTGAGCCTTTTCAGTATCATCACCAGTAGTCTCTATGTCATACCGGCGCTTTTATCGCGCACCGTCATAAACGCCGTTAAGGACGCAGGGAGTCTTTCTGCAGCAAAGGAGCTTCTCTTTCGGTGCGCCATCGGGCTTCTCGCGGCAATTTTTGTCCAGCTCGTCCTGACGGCTGCCTGCACCCATCTGCGCGCCGTCATCAGCGGAAAAATGGAAACGACGCTTCGGCAAAACTTTTTTGCGTCCATTTTACAAAAAGAATACCCGGAAATTTCGCGTTTTCACTCCGGCGAGCTTTTAAACCGCTTTACCTCGGATATTGATGTTGTGGTTTCCGGATTTACCGGCTTTTTACCCACGGTGCTCTCGGCTATCGCAAAGCTTCTGTCCGGCCTTGTACTCCTGGTGGCGTTTTCGCCCTCGTATGCGCTTCTCAGCGTTTCTGTCGGCCTTTTTATTTTACTGTTTGCGTCGCTTTTCCGGCCGATTTATAAAAAAATACACGCCGCTGTGCAGACGGCCAGCGGCCTTTCCCGAAGCTTTGCACAAGAATGCGCGGAAAACATGGTGGCGGTGAAATCCTTTTCCGCCAACCGCCAGATTCTGCATACCCTCGCGCTTCGTCTTGCGAAGGTTTATAAAATTAAAATCCGGCGCAGCATCGTTTCCAACTGTACCCATAGCGGAATTTCCCTCATTTTCACGCTTGCGTATTATGCCACGCTTTTATGGGGGGCGCTTTCCATTTTAGACGGTAGGATGGACTACGGTACACTCCTTGCTTTTTTACAGATTGTTTCGCAAATTCAAACGCCGTTTTTAAATGCTTCCGGGCTTTTAACCCAGCTCTATGCTGCGCTTGCCTCGGCCGAGCGGCTGATGGAAATCGAGCGGCTTTCTGACGAGAAGACAGATTCTTCTTTTTCTGCCCCTGCGCTTTATGCGCAGATGGACGCCCTTTGTGCCGAAAACCTTTCCTTCTGTTATGGGAAGCACCCGGTCATCCAAAATGCGCATTTTTCCATTCCCCGCGGAAGTCTTACCGCTATTACAGGCGTTTCGGGCACTGGAAAAAGTACCCTCTTCCGCCTTCTTCTCGGCCTTTTTTCGCCGACAAGCGGCTCGCTTTTCGTGCAAACACAAACCGGCCCCGTCCGGCTTGGCGCAGAAACGCGCGCGCTCTTTGCCTATGTGCCGCAGGGACATCTTCTGCTTTCCGGCACGATACGGGAAAATATTAAATTTACGAATCCGTCCATCACCGACGCCCAAATGGAAAAAGCTGCAAAAGCGGCCTGCATCTATGACTTTATTATGGGACTTCCCAAAGGATTTGACACACCGCTCGGCGAGCGCGGAAGCGGAATTTCGGAAGGGCAGATGCAACGCATCGCCATCGCGCGCGCGCTTTGCTCGGATGCGCCGATTCTCCTTTTAGATGAATGCACCTCGGCACTGGATCTTGAAACGGAGGAAATGCTTCTCCGAAATCTTGCGTCGCTCAAAACCAAAACGATTCTCTTTATTTCGCACAAAAACGCCGCCTTTTCTTTTTGCGACCATCAATTGGTTGCAGAAAATGGTGTGTTCCGCCTCTTATCGCTTTAAAAACCCGTTCAAAAAAACTCGCAGCATGCTGCTAGTTTTTTATTTCTTTAGATATTCTCTTTTTTCGTCCGGCTCTCCACATTGTCGCGTACAATGCGATAAAAGGCAGCCGCCAGAGGTACGCCCAGAAACATCCCCCAGATGCCATAGATGCCGCCGCCTATCGTAACGGCTGCCAGCACCCAGATGCCGGGAAGTCCAATCGACGCGCCGACAACCCTCGGGTAAATCAGATTTCCCTCCAGCTGCTGTAAAATCACAATCAAAAGAAGGAACATTAACGCCTTAACCGGTGACACTGCCAGAATCATAATGGCACCTAATGTCGCACCGATATATGCGCCGGCAATGGGAATCAGCGCCGTAAACGCAATCAACGCCCCAATCATGGCGGCATACGGAAGCCGGAAAAGGAGCATACATAAAAAGCAAAGTCCGCCTAAAATTACCGCCTCGGTGCATTGTCCCACGATATAGCGGTGAAACGAGTCGTGTATCGTATGCAAAAAATACACGCATTTCCTATACCATTCCGGCTTTAAATAGCACTTCACCGTCCGCCGAAGTTGCAGACGAAGGCGATCCTTTGCGGCCAGAAGGTAGCAAGCAAAAATCAGGCTAATGAAAATTGTGACCGTTCCGGAAATGACAGAAGTCACCATCTTAAATGCGACGCCCATTACATCTCCAACACCATTTGTCACCATTTTTACGATTTCGCCGAGCTTGGACTCCCAATCAAAATTTTTCAAAAAAGCATACCATTCCTCTGAGAAAATATGCAGGTTTTGGCTCCACACCAAAAACTTATCCATAAGCCCCGGAATCGCGGACAAGAGCAGCTGGATACAGGAAATGAGCTGCGGAATCACAAGACTGACGATTAAAACGATGATGGCAATCAAGGTCAGGAACGCACCAATCATAGCCACAGGGCGACGACTTTTCGCAAAAAAGCCACTCTTTTTCCTTGGAAAATAAACACGCTCGTACACCTGCATGAGAATATTGACAAGATACGCCACAAGGCAGCCCAGATATAACGGCGCACCCGCTACGAGTGCGGCACCGAGAAAACCGGCTATCGTTTCCCAGTAAAACATAACCCCATATACGCCGAGAATGAGAAGCGCGATTTTTAAAAATTGTTTCCCTCGCATAGTCCCCACCTTTCTTTGCTTTTATTATGCCCCCAGAGAAATTTCATTAATCTTCTTTTCTTCTTCTTCGCTAAAAGGTGCTCCCTGTGCACATTTTACATTTTCCAGAATCTGTTCCGGCGTCGAGGCGCCAACAAGCACGCTGACTACGCTTTCGCGGCTTTGCACCCAGCGGAGCGCCATCTGCGAAAGCGTTTCGCCCCGCTCGATGGCTATTGTCTGCAGTTTCCTGATTTTCTCCAGAATGTCCGGCTTTAAGTTTTCCTCCCTAAGATAAATGCCGCTTGTTCGGACGCGACTGTTTTCCGGAATCCCCTCGAGATATTTGCCGGATAAAAGTCCCTGTTCCAACGGGCTGAAGGCAATCACGCCCTTTCCCCTTTTCTTTGCAGCAGCAAGGAGTTGGTTATTCTCCGGCCTTCTGTCCAAAATCGAGTAGCGGTTCTGACAGATTACGAACGGACAATGCAGCGACTCCAAAATATCCGCCGCCTTTTCCATCTGTTCCCCATCGTAGTTGGAAAGGCCAACATAAAGTGCTTTCCCGCTTTTGACGGCCTGCGACAGCGCCCCCATCGTTTCCTCGAGCGGCGTTTCGGGGTCCGGCCGGTGGTGATAGAAAATATCCACATATTCAAGTCCTAAACGCAAAAGACTCTCATCAAGGCTCGTAAGTAAGTTTTTCCGGCTTCCGAAATCCCCATACGGCCCTTCCCACATCTTGTAGCCCGCCTTCGTGCTGATGAGAAGCTCCCGCCGATAGACGCCGAAGGTTTTCTTTAAAAGGCGCCCCATATTCTCCTCGGCGCTTCCCACATCGGGAAAGCCGTAATTATTGGCAAGATCAAAATGCGTAATGCCCGCATCAAATGCCGTGCGGCACATTTTGTCCATATTGGAAAACGGATACTTTTTCCCGAAATTATGCCAAAGTCCCAGCGAAACGGCGGGGAAATTCAGTCCGCTCTTTCCGCACCTTATATACGGCATAGCTTCGTATCGATTTGCTTTTGGAATATACGGTTTCATTTTTGCTCCTTCCATCTGTACACACCATTGCGGTCAGGAAATTGCTTCTTTCATTTTGCGTATCATGCCGGAAATTTTCTCCGGCGCATCTTCACCATAAACGCCAACGGCTTCCACAACGGTCGTATCGATCATGACGCCATCTCCGGCTTTGGGAAGCGTAAAGTCTGTTCCGCTATAAGTTACCACAAGCGGCACCTCTGTTTTTTTCTTCGCTTCTGCCGAAAGGCTTCGAATCCCGTCCTCCGCCGCGCCCGGCAAGAGCAGAAAGCCTTCCGCTGCTGCGCAAATCTTTTCAAGCCGCTCTGGTTTTCCTGTGGCGGCTGCTAAAATAAAGTCAATGCCGTATTTTTGACAAAGCGGCGCAAATTCCTCCCGCTCGTCGACCGGCACATCCCGAAGCATAAGTCCGTCTATCCCGGCCGCTTTGGCGCGCTTTAAAAACGCCTCAACCCCATACGAAAACACAACATTTGCGTATGTCATACAAACAAGCGGCATCCGGACCGTCTTTCGCACGGCACAAAGCATATCCATAATCGTGTCCGTTGTCACGCCGCCGGAAAGGGCGCGAAGGCTTGCCGCCTGCAGTGCTGCCCCCTCGGCCGTTGGGTCCGAAAATGGGATCGCCAAAACCGCCGCTGAAGCGCCGCTTTCTTCGGCCTTTTTAATAATCTCTGCTGTCACCGCAAGGCTTGGATCCCCGCAAGTGATGAAGGGAATGAGCGCCCGACCGGAGGCGAACGCTGCCTTTAAATTACTCATAAATATTCTCTCCTCTGTATCTTGCAATCTGGGCACAGTCCTTGTCGCCCCGTCCGGAAATGGTAATCAGCATAATTTGTTCCTTTTCCATCGTCGGTGCAAGCTTAATTGCATGTGCCACCGCATGGGCCGACTCAATTGCCGGAATTATGCCCTCGGTTTTGGAAAGAAACTCAAAAGCGCAAACGGCCTCCTCGTCCGTCACCGGAACATACTCGGCACGCCCTCTGTCGTAAAGCGCGGCATGCTCCGGCCCGACGCCCGGATAATCGAGCCCCGCGGAAATCGAATAGACCGGCGCAATCTGCCCGTACTCGTCCTGACAAAAATACGACTTCATGCCGTGGAAAATGCCGACGCGGCCGGTATTTACCGTCGCAGCCGTTTCAAAGGTATCCACGCCCCGGCCCGCCGCTTCGCAGCCAATCAGCCGCACGCCTTCGTCCGGAATAAAGTGATAAAAAGAACCTATCGCGTTGGATCCACCGCCCACGCACGCCAGAACGGCATCGGGAAGCCTGCCCTCCATTTCCAGAATCTGTGCGCGGCTCTCTCTGGAAATGACAGCCTGAAAATCGCGCACAATCGTCGGAAACGGGTGCGGCCCCATTACAGAGCCGAGGCAGTAATGCGTATCGCGGTTGCGCACCACCCATTCCTGCATGGCGCGCGAAACGGCATCCTTTAAAGTAGCCGTTCCTGTGCTGACCGGCACAACCTTCGCACCTAAAAGCCGCATTCTGTATACATTGAGCGCTTGCCGACGCGTATCCTCCTCGCCCATATACACGGTGCATTCCATATTTAAAAGTGCCGCCGCCGTAGCCGTTGCTACGCCGTGCTGCCCGGCACCGGTTTCTGCCAGAAGATGCGTTTTGCCCATTTTCTTTGCAAGCAACGCCTGCCCGAGCACATTGTTGATTTTATGCGAGCCGGTATGGTTTAAGTCTTCCCGCTTCAGATAAATTTTTGCACCCCCAAGCGCCCTTGTCATTTTCTCCGCAAAATAGAGCCCCGACGGGCGGCCGGCATAGGTATTTAAAAGCGCCGTAAGTTCTTTCTGGAAGTCCGCATCGTTTTTATAAAACGCATACGCCTCCTCCAGCTCTCCTATGACCTGCATCAGCTCCTCGGGCACATACTGCCCGCCGTGGATGCCGAATCTACCCTTTTCGTTTTGCATATTTCCACTTCCTTCCCAAATAAAAAAGTCCTTGACAAAAACATTGTCAAGGACGAAATAAATCCGCGTTGCCACCTTGCTTCACGGCTAGCTGCCGTGCACCTTACTCGGAATACCATCATATTCCCGGCCCGTAACACCGGCCCCGCGTCGGCGCATTTGGCGCCGCCCTCAGCAGTCCATATTGCGCAGGCGGCTTTGTGGAACTCACACCGTAATCCACTCGCTCAAAAAGCCGGGGGCTGCCTTTTTTCTGCCTCAAAGGTTTCAAGCTCTATGAAATTATATGTAGTATACCACAAAAAGGTACGCTTTGTCAACACTTTTTTGGTTTTATTCTACTTTCTCCTCGCAATACACACATCGATATTTCCCATGCTCACGATTGACAAGGCGAAATGCGTGCGGCAATTCCTGCTCCTTTGCGGTGATGCAGGCCGGATTTTGACATTCTTTTTCTCCAAACAGAACATCGCCCCCAAATGGCTCCACATCCTCGCCGGCGCTTTCCAGAAGCTTCAAAATCAGCGCCATACGCATATATTTTCCGCAGAGCACCTGCGTGAAATAATGCGCGCGTGGGTCCTTGTCCACCGCAACGCTAATTTCGTTTACGCGCGGCAGCGGGTGCATAATAATGAGGTCTTCGCGCGCTGCGCAAAGCTTCTCCGCCGTCAGAATGTAGCTGTCTTTCAGACGCTCGTATTCCGCGCGGTTTTCAAAGCGTTCCTCCTGAATCCGCGTCATATATAGAATATCAAGTTCCGGCAGTGCCGCCTCAAGATTTGTTGTTTCCTTATAAGGAATGCCCTTTTCGTCCAGAATTTCCCGCTTGGTATAGCCCGGAAGTGCCAGCTCGTCGGGGGAAATCAACACGAATTTGATGTTTTGGTAGCGGGAAAGCGCCGCAATCAGGGAATGGACGGTGCGGCCGTATTTTAAGTCCCCGCAAAAGCCGACGGTGAGATTATCGAGGCGTCCCTTCTGCGTCTGAATCGTCAAAAGGTCGGCAAGCGTCTGCGTGGGATGACAATGCCCGCCGTCTCCGGCATTGATTACCGGCACGGTTGCATTTTGCGCCGCCACAAAGGGAGCGCCGGCCATCGGATGCCGGATGGCCAGAATATCGGCATAGCAGCTTAAAACGCGTGCCGTATCGGCCATGCTTTCGCCTTTTGACGCAGAAGAACTGCTGGCCTCGGAAAAGCCAATCACATTGCCGCCAAGCTCCAGCATAGCTGCCTCGAAGCTAAGGCGCGTGCGGGTAGACGGCTCGAAAAACAAGGTCGCCAATTTTTTTCCGTGGCACGCCTCGGCATATTGTTTTGGGTTTTCCATAATGGCCGCGCCCGTTTTTAGAAGGGCATCAATTTCTTCGGTGGTGAGATCGAGAATATCGATTAAACTTCTTTTCATTTTACTTCCCCTCGTATCCAGGATTCGTCCGACGGGTTATTGCGGAATGCGATGAGTCGCTCCACATCTTCTTTCTTTATATAGCCTTCTTCAGCCGCAACGGCCGCGATGACATCAAAATTGGTCAGCGACACATTTTTTACTCCCGCTTCTTCCAGCCGCACAAGGCCCTTTTTCATGCCATAAGTAAAGATGCTGACAACGCCAAGGACAATCGCACCGGCTTCCCGTAGAACCTCAACAACCTCGATAACGCTTCCGCCGGTAGAAATGAGGTCTTCCACAACGACAACCTTTTGTCCCTTTTCAAGGCGCCCTTCAATCTGGTTCTGCCGGCCGTGGTCCTTTTTGCCGGAACGCACATAGCCCATCGGCATATCGAGAAGATGTGCCGTGATGGCTGCATGGGCAATGCCGGCTGTGGAAGTGCCCATCAAAACTTCCGCCTCCGGGTAGTTTTCCCGGATGCGCTTTGCCAGTCCTTCTTCAACATGGCCGCGCACGCGGGTATCCGTCAAAGTCAAGCGGTTGTCGCAGTATACCGGGCTTTTAATGCCGCTGGCCCATGTAAAGGGCTCGTCGGGTCTAAAAAAGACCGCTTTTATCGAAAGTAAATCCTTTGCAATTTGCTTTTCCATTTTGCTTTCTCCCTTCGTTTAGTCCACAAATTCTTCCACACAGCGCAGGTACGCTGCCACCGGGTCCGCGCTCGCCGTAATCGGCCGGCCAACCACGATATAGTCCGAGCCCAGCTTTTTCGCACCCTCGGGCGTGGTAATCCGCTTTTGGTCGCCTACATCGCCATCGGCAAAACGAACGCCGGGGGTGACGGTGAGAAACCCTTCGCCGCATCTTGCGTGCACCTTCCCCGCCTCAAGCGGTGAGCAGACAACGCCGTCAAGCCCTGCTTTTTTGGCATTTTCTGCGTAGTGCATAACCACGGTGTCGATATCCTTTTCAATTAGAAGATCGCTTTTCATATGCGCTTCGTCGGTGCTCGTCAACTGCGTTACGGCAATTAGAATCGGGCGTGTGCCGTCAGGGCGGGTAAGCCCCTCAATCGCCGCTTCCATCATAGGAATGGTCCCAAACGCATGCAGATTACACATATCCACGGAAAGCTTTGACAAAACGGCCATGGATTTTTTCACGGTGTTGGGGATATCGCAAAGCTTTAAATCCAGAAAAATTTTGTGCCCCCGCTCGCGAATCTGCCGCACAATGTCCGGCCCGGCGCCGTAAAAAAGCTCCATGCCGATTTTGACGAAGGGCTTTTTCCCCTCAAATTTGTCTAAAAATGCAAGACAAGTTTCTGCACTGTCGAAATCACAGGCAATAATGACATCTTTTCCCATGTTTTTCTTCCTTTCAATGTGCTACGCCGATGCAGTCGGCCAAAGCACGAATTTTATATTTTTCCATACACGCCGGAAGCGCTTCGATGATTTCTTTGCACGCATAGGGGTTTACAAGATTTGCCGCCCCCACCTCAACTGCCGAGGCGCCTGCCATCATCATTTCAATTACATCCTCGGCTGATTGTACGCCGCCCATGCCCACTACGGGGATTTTGACGGCTTTTGCGACCTGATAGACCATGCGCAAAGCAACCGGGAAAATGGCTGCCCCCGAAAAACCGCCCATTGTATTCGCCAGAATCGGCCGTCCGGTTTTAAGGTTTATACGCATGCCGAGTAGGGTGTTGATAAGGCTGATGCCGTCCGCGCCCGCCGCTTCGCAGGCTTTTGCGATTTCTGTAATATCGGTCACATTCGGCGAAAGCTTGATAAGCACCGGCTTTTTTGTAACGGCACGCACTGCCGCCGCCACCTTCGCCGCCCCCTCCGGCGTTACGCCGAAACTCATGCCGCCGCCATGGACATTCGGGCAGCTGACATTGATTTCCAGCCAGCCTACCATGTCAAGCGCCGATAGTTTTTCGGCGCAGTATACATATTCCTCGATAGAAAATCCGCTGATATTCGCCATTACTTTCTTATGGAAGCACGCTCTAAGGCGCGGAAGCTCTTCGGAAATGACTCGCTCCACCCCCGGATTCTGAAGGCCGACGGCGTTGATCATCCCTGCCGTGCAATCGCAGATTCTCGGCGTGGGGTTTCCAAAGCGCGGCTCCTTTGTGGTGCCTTTAAACGAAAAGGTGCCCAGCATATTGATATCATAAAGTTCTGCAAACTCATAGCCAAAGCCGAAGGTTCCGCTCGCAGGAATAATGGGATTTGCAAGCTCAATGCCGCAAAGCGTGGTTTTCATTTCTCCCATAATATTTCCTCCTTCCGAAGCACGGGTCCTTCCTTGCAGATGCGCTTTGTGCCCGAAATTGTCTTACACGAGCAGCCCATGCACGCACCAAAGCCGCAGCCCATTCTTTCTTCAAAGCTCATCTGGCCTTCCGTTTTTGTAAGGCGCCAAACGGCTTTCAGCATCGGCTCAGGGCCGCAGGTGTAAAAATAGGTGTACTTTTCCGGCATCGCATCGGTTACAAACCCTTTCGTGCCGTGCGTACCATCAACCGTTGTGATAATGGTTTCGACGCCGAGCGCACGGAATTCTTTCTCGTAAAACACCTCGCTCTCTGTGTTAAAGCCGAGAATGACTACCGGGCGTTTTCCCTCTTTTAGGAGCGCCTTCGCAAGCCCGTAGAGCGGCGGCACGCCAACGCCGCCTCCCAAAAGGAGCGGAGAGACGCCGCTTTCTTCTGTCGTATAGCCGTTGCCGAGCCCCGTTAAAATATCCAGCTCGCCCTCTTGCATCGCCGCCATTTTTTCTGTGCCTGTGCCGACGACCTTATATACAATCGTCAGCATTTTATCCTCCACATCACAAACCGAGATAGGGCGGCGCAAAAAGAGACCGTCAATTTGAATATTCACAAACTGCCCGGGGCGCGTGATGGCCGAAGTATCCCCGAAAAGGCGCATTTTATAGACATCTTTTGTCAGAGGCGTATTATCAACGATCCTAAAAAATCCTTGCTTCATGCCAATTTCCTTTCCGCCTTACGCATCAATGGTGGAGATGCGGAGTGTTGTTTCTTCGAGAACATCAAGGAGCACCCGCACAGTATCAAGCGCTGTGAAGATGGTAATATTGTTTTCTGTAGCAATCCGGCGAATCTGATATCCGTCCGTTTCCTGGCTTGTGGAGCTGATGTCTCTGGTATTGAGTACATAGGCGATATGGCCTTGCCGGAGCGCTTCCTGAATTTCCTCGCTCCCATCGCTGATTTTGCCGAGCACATGCGTACGGATCCCGTTTTCCTTCAGGAAGCTTGCCGTGCCTTCCGTGGCCTGAATATTAAACCCAAGGTCATAGAAGCGGCGAATCAGCGGGAGTGCTTCCTGCTTGTCCTTATCGGCAATCGTGGCAAACACGGTGCCGTAGTTCTGAAGGTGCATGCCCGAGGCCTGCAATCCCTTATAAAGTGCGCGGTTTAATTTATCGTCATAGCCGATTGCTTCACCTGTAGATTTCATTTCCGGCGAAAGGTAGGCATCGAGTCCCCGGATTTTATTCGAAGAGAATACCGGCACCTTGACATAATAGCGATTCTTTTCTTCCGGATACAAGTCGAAAATGCCTTGCTCCTTCAAGCTCTTCCCTAAAATAACCTCGGTGGCAATATCCGCAAGGCTATATCCGGTCGCTTTCGAAAGGAAGGGCACCGTGCGGGAAGAACGCGGATTTACCTCGATGATATACACATCGTCGTTTTGATCCACGATAAACTGAATGTTATAAAGGCCGATAATGCCGATGCCGAGCCCCAGCTTCTTCGCGTAACCCAAAATTGTGCCTTTAACCTTATCGGAAATACTGAAGGTCGGATAAACGCTGATCGAGTCGCCGCTATGTACGCCCGTACGCTCGACAAGCTCCATAATGCCTGGCACAAATACATCGCGGCCGTCACAAATGGCGTCAACCTCAACCTCTTTACCCTGAATATATTTGTCGACCAAAACAGGCTTGTCCTCGTCAATTTCCACGGCCGTTTTGAGATACTGCCGCAGCTGCGCTTCGCCGCCGACAATCTGCATTGCGCGGCCGCCTAAAACGAAGCTCGGGCGAACCAAAACAGGGTAGCCGATTTCGGCCGCGGCCGAAACGCCGTCTTCAATCTTCGTAACGGCTCTGCCGCGTGGCTGCGGAATTTGGAGTGCCTCAAGAATTTTTTCGAAGCTATCGCGGTTTTCGGCGCGCTCGATCGCATCACAATCGGTGCCGATAATTTTCACGCCGCGGTTTCGGAGCGGCTCAGCGAGATTTATGGCCGTCTGCCCGCCCAAAGAGGCGATAACGCCCTCGGGCTGTTCCAGCTCTAAAATGTTCATAACATCTTCCGTGCAAAGCGGCTCAAAGTAAAGCTTATCAGCCGTCGTATAATCCGTCGAAACCGTTTCGGGATTGTTATTGATAATAATGGCTTCATAGCCGGAATTTTTAATCGTCGTTACAGCGTGCACGGTCGAATAATCAAATTCCACGCCCTGTCCTATGCGGATAGGCCCTGCACCGAGCACAACGATTTTCTTCTTTTCTGTCACGCGCGAAGCGTTTTCGCCCTGATAGGTCGAATAGAAATACGGAATGTACGCATCCGTGTGGAAGGTATCCACCATTTTGTAGACCGGGAAGAGGTTCTCCCGCTTCCTTTGCAAAAACACCTCGATTTCGTCTACACCCCAGAGCCGCGCGATAAACGCATCGCTAAAGCCCATCTCCTTCGCCGCGCGAAGCGTGGCAAAGTCGCCCTTCTTTTCCGAAATCGTCTTTTCCATGTTGACAATTTCTAAAATGGCTTCCAAAAAGTCCGCGGTAATCTGTGTAACCTTATGCACTTCCTCGACAGTGGCACCGAGCCTAAAGAGCGCGGCAATCGCAAAAATATTGTCATCCTTAAATTCGGTAATATAGGAAAGAAGTTCTTCCTTCGTCTTGCCGTCAAACTTCGCAAGATGGAAATGACACGCACCAATTTCCAGCGAACGGACCGATTTTAAGAAACATTCGGAAAGTGTAGTGCCAATGCCCATAACCTCCCCCGTCGCCTTCATCTGCGTGCCGAGCGTGTTGGGCGCAGAGGCAAACTTATCAAACGGGAAACGCGGCAATTTTGCAATCACATAGTCAAGCCGCGGTTCTGTTGCCGCCGTGGTGTTCGCAATCGGGATTTCCGAAAGGCGCATGCCAACCGCAATTTTAGCCGTTACGCGTGCAATCGGATAGCCGCTGGCTTTGGAGGCCAGCGCAGACGAGCGCGAAACGCGCGGGTTTACCTCAATCAGATAGTATTCGCCGCTTGTCGGATGCAGCGCGAACTGCACATTACACCCGCCCTCAATCTTCAGGGCGCGGATGATTTTAATGGCGCTGTCGTTCAGCCGTTTTTCATCTTCCTTCGAAAGCGTCATAATCGGCGCTACAACGATGGAGTCACCGGTATGTACACCCACAGGGTCCACATTTTCCATACCGCAAATCGTAATGGCTGTATCTCCGGCATCACGCATAACCTCAAATTCAATTTCTTTGTAGCCCTTCACGCTCTTTTCAATCAGCACCTGATGCACGGGGGAAAGCTTGAAGGCGTTCGTGCCAACCTCGATGAGTTCTTCCTCATTATAAGCAAAGCCGCCGCCGGTGCCGCCCAGTGTAAACGCTGGACGCAAAACGACCGGATACCCAATCTCTGCCGCCGCGCTTTTGGCTTCCGCAAGGCTATAGGTAATGCGGGAAGGAATGGTGGGTTCGCCGATTTCCGCGCAAAGTTCCTTGAACATCTCCCTGTCCTCGGCGCGTTCGATGCTTTCGCTTGTGGTGCCGAGAAGTTCAACCTCGCATTCCTTTAAAATTCCCTTTTTCTCCAGTTGCATGGCAAGGTTCAGCCCCGTCTGTCCGCCGATGCCCGGCACAATCGCATCCGGGCGCTCATGTCGCAGAATTTTCGCGACATATTCGAGCGTCAGCGGCTCCATGTATACCTTGTCCGCAATCGTGGTGTCCGTCATGATGGTGGCAGGATTCGAGTTGCAGAGCACAACCTCATATCCTTCCTCCTTCAGCGCGAGACACGCCTGCGTGCCGGCATAGTCAAACTCGGCCGCCTGGCCGATTACAATCGGGCCGGAGCCGATAATCAAAATTTTCTTTAGGTCTTTTCGCTTTGCCATCGTTTATTCCTCCTGTTTTTTATATACAACCTGACCTGCAAAAACGGTCAGATAATTCTCACCATAAAGTGTTTCCCCCAAAAACGGCGTTGCCTTGCCTTTCGACAAAAAGTCGTCCGCCAAAACGACTTTTTTTGCCGAGAGATCCCAGACAGAAAACGCTTCATCCATCGGAATAGAAAACCGCTTTCTTGGATTTGTGCACATGAGCTCTAAAAGCCGCTCCATCGGCATAAGTCCGCTCCGCACAAAATGCGTATACATCGCGGGGAACGCCGTTTCCAGCCCCACCACGCCAAACGCGCTTCCCATAAGGCCTTTTCCCTTTTCCTCGGCCGAATGAGGCGCATGGTCAGTCGCAATCATGTCAATCGTTCCGTCCAAAATCCCCTCGACAAGGGCTTCCCTGTCTGCTTTTCCCCGAAGGGGCGGATTCATTTTAAAGCGCCCGTCCTCCTCGAGATTGGATTCGTCAAATATCAAATAATGCGGCGCCGTTTCACATGTTACATCAACGCCCTCTTTTTTGGCCTTTCGGATAAGGTCCACACTTTCCTTCGTCGAAATATGGCAGACATGATACTTGCAGCCGGTTTCCCTGGCAAGCCGCAAATCCCTTTGAATCGGTGCGTATTCGCTCTCCGAAGAGATGCCACGGTGGCCATGCGCCGCCGCATAGGCGCCCGCGTGAATGTAGCCGCCGTGCAGAAGGCTATTATCCTCACAATGCGCTGCCAGCACCTTCCCGCACTTTTTCACCCGCTCCATCGCCGCGCGCATCATGCTTTCGGACTGCACGCCCCGTCCGTCATCGGAAAAGGCAACGGCGTCCATTTCTTCCATCGGCGTCAGCCTCTCGCCCTTCTCTCCCTCGGTAATCGCGCCGAGTGGATACACCGAAATGACGGCAGATTTCCGAATCAGCTCCTTTTGTATCTCCAAATGCGCGGGGCTATCGGGAACCGGCGAAAGATTCGGCATCGTACACACCGCCGTTACGCCACCGCGTGCGGCGGCAAGAGACCCGGTTTGTATCGTTTCTTTATACGAAAAACCCGGCTCGCGGAAATGCACATGCACATCACAAAAGCCGGGTAATATTACAAAAGAATCCGAAGGCGTAAAATGAGGAACAAAGCACCGAAGAACTTTTTCTGTTTCGGCACCATCTGCATGCTTGGAAAGTATATCGGTATACGCTTGCATCTTCTGTTCCTTTCCGGGCAAAAAAATAGCCCTGCTTTTTGTTCAAACTCTTTAAGAACGCCAAGAACACGGCTTTTCTTACAAGCTGACAAAAGCAAGACGCGCCAAAAAAGCACAGCACACGCTGCCTTTTATTACAATCTTGCCGATATCTCTGTATCGTCCTTAAAGATTTATCTTATATAGAATACCACAAATTCTTCCCCATGTCAAGAAAAACCTGTAGCTTTTTTGAAAATATAAAAAAGCGCCCGCCGCAATGGGCGAGCACACTTCCTTCTTTCCTGAATCACATCACAAAACCGCCATTCGGTGCAAGCACCTGCCCGGTCAGAAATGTGCTTTCTGCGGCAAACAGGACTGTCTCGGCCACTTCATCGGGCGTGCCGAGCCGGCAGAGCGGCGTTTCGTCCATAAGTGCCTGCTTATCTTCCCGCGAGAAGGATGCAAGCATGTCCGTTTCAATCACACCGGGGGCGACACAGTTGACGCGGATATTCGAAGGACCGACTTCCTTCGCAAGCGCCTTCGTCAAGCCGATGAGTGCAGCCTTTGCCGCAGAATAATGCACCTCGCACGATGCACCGACCTGCCCCCACATCGAAGAAATAGCAACCAAACTCCCGCGTTTTTCCCGGATCATGTCCGGCAAAAACGCCTGATAAAGCCGATACGCGCCTTTGACATGCACTGCAAACATTTCGTCCCATTCCGGTTCCGGAATTTCGGTGAAAAGCTTCTGGGCGCTGATGCCGGCGTTATGAATCACCACATCTGCACGCCCTGCCGCATCCCGAAAAGCGCGCACCGAATCCGCGCGGCGGACATCGAGCGGCAAAAAAAGGGCTCCGGTTTCTTCTGCCAGCTTTTTCGCCTTTTCCAAAGACTTGTGATAGCCGAGGATCACCCGATAGCCTTCCCTTGTAAACCGGCGCACGATTGCGCTTCCAATGCCGCCGGCGCCGCCGGAAATGACAACTGTTTTCATTTCGTATCTCCTAAATCCGAATACAACAAATCAACCATAAGTCTACGACTATGGTTGATTCCAATGCTGTTTTGGTCAGAATGGTTAGGCGGCCATTGCGCGAAGCGCCAGCGCCATCTGCGCCTTTTTGCGAGCAGCTGTATTCTTGTGTACTACACCCTTAGCCACAGCCTGATCGAGCTTTTTAACGGCAAAGCGGAATGCAGTTTCAGCTGTAGCAGCATCACCGCCGGCAACCGCAGCCTCAAAACGCTTAATCGCAGTTTTCAGAGCAGATTTAATCATCTGATTTCTCAGCGTCTTCTTCTCAATAACTTTTACTCTCTTTTTTGCGGACTTAATATTAGGCATTTTCTCACCTCCATGTTCAATAGCAACGATTATTATAGCATAGTTTTTTGGGAAAAGCAAGTTTTTTTTGAAAAATTTTTAAAAAATGCGTTTTCCAGTTTTTTCCGCGTGTATTTTTCCCTGAAATACACAAAATGTAATCGGAATCAGTTCGGCACGCGGCGCAATAAAATAAAACGCTTTCATCGCCCGTTTGTGCCACAAAAAGGAGTTGGATTTTTTGGATAATACTGCACTGGTACTTGTGATTCTCGGCGCACTCAACTGGGGAGCCATCGGCCTTTTCGGTGTGGACATTTTAGGTACACTCCTCGGCGGCCAGGCTTCTACGCTCGCCCGCATCGTCTTTTCCCTCGTCGGGCTGGCCGGTCTTTGGAGTATCACGATTCTGTTTAAGGAAAAACTTCCTGCACGGTATCACTCCGAGTAAAGTGCCACCGGAAAAAGCCGGGCGGAGCGTTTCTCTCTGCCCGCTTACATAGAAAGGAGCGGATGTTTTGGAGACTGCAGACAATGCCACACGCAACGATGGCGGCTCTTCGCTTTCCTCTTCGCGCGGCAATTTTCATTGCCTGACGATTATCGGCCAGATTGAAGGGCATCTCCTTCTTCCACCGCAAAATAAAACCACCAAATACGAGCATGTGCTTCCCCAGCTTGCCGCCGTAGAAGAAAATCCCGCTATTGATGGTCTTTTTATTCTTTTAAATACGATGGGCGGCGATGTGGAAGCCGGCCTTGCCATTGCAGAGCTGATTGCCGGCATGAAAAAACCGACCGTTTCGCTCGTTTTGGGCGGCGGGCACAGCATCGGCGTGCCGCTCGCGGTTTCGGCCGATGTTTCCTTTATTGCGCCAACGGCGTCCATGACGCTCCACCCCATCCGCTACAGCGGCACCGTGGTGGGAGCACCGCAAACCTTTTCGTATCTTTCCCGGATGCAGGACCGGATTCTGCGCTTCGTCACAGCACATTCCCGCATGGATGCCACATCGTACCAGCGCATGATTTTAAATACCGGTGAGCTCTCCGGCGATATGGGTACCGTGCTTTTAGGCGAAGATGCGGTTTCGGCCGGTCTTATCGACCATGTGGGCGGCATAAGAGATGCCCTGGATATGCTCGCAGCACGCAAGGAAAACGCTTCCGCTAAAGTGAAACAATCGTAACGCCGTCCTCGCCTTCGCCATAGCGGCCAAGCCGAAATTCTTTGACGCTTTTGTTTGTTTTTAAAAGTTTGTGAATACCGCTGCGCAGAACGCCCGTGCCTTTTCCGTGGATAATCGTGACCGTTTCAAGATGAGAAAGTACCGCATCGTCTATAAACTTTTCCGTCACCAGCTCCGCTTCATCAAGCGTCATGCCGCGCAAATCGATTTCTTGCTTTGCGGGCGCGTGTCCGCGGTGTCCTGTAGCGACCTTTCGCGTTTCCTTTTTGGTCTCCGGCGGCGCTGCCGACACGGTGGAAACATGCGTTTTTACTTTTAAAACACCCACCTGCACCTCAACATTTCCGTCCTTATCAGGTGCGCGGAGCGCAACGCCTCGCTGCCCCATTGCTTCGAGATAGAGGGGTGTGCCTGACCGGATTTCTGCGGCAGAAATGGCTACCTTTGCCGGCCGAAGGGCATCTTTCGCGAGCGTGCTGCTCACGCTATCAAGCCTTTTTGTAATCTTCTGGCGTGCCTTTTCGAGGGCCGCCTTTTTATTTTCAGCCGCTGCTGCTGCACGGATTTCAGCATCCACTTCCCGCTTCGCTTCCTGCAAAAGCTGGCGCGCCTCACGGCGTGCCTCTTCTAAAATTTTCTGGCGGCGCGCCTCGGTTTTCTCATTGGCTTCTGCCAGCTGACGCCGCATTTCTTCGCTTTGTCTTCGTTCCTCGCTGGCGGCCTCACGATCCGCCTCCATCTCCCGTCTGCGCGTTTCGAGGTCGGAAATTACATCAGAAAGCTTTGTATCCTCCGTCGCAACAAAGCTGCGGGCGCTTTCCAGAATCCCCTCCGGCATGCCCAGCCTTCTGGCAATCGCGAAGGCGTTACTCTGCCCGAGTGCTCCCATTTCGAGGCGATAGGTCGGCCGAAGCGTTTCTACATCAAAGGCACATGCCGCATTTTCCACGCCCGGCGTTTCGAGTGCATACACCTTAATTTCGCTATAATGTGTGGTTGCCACCGTTTTGGCACCTTTTGCCCGCATTGCGCAAAGGATGGCCTTTGCGAGCGCCGCGCCTTCCGTCGGGTCCGTGCCGGCGCCAAGCTCATCAAAAAGCGCCAGCGTGTTTTGGTCCGCCTTCTTTAAAATTTCAATACCATTGACGAGGTGGGCTGAAAAAGTGGAAAGCGACTGTTCAATGCTCTGTTCATCGCCGATATCTGCAAACACATGCGAAAAAACAGAAACCGCAGAGCCGTCCGCCGCGGGAATATGCAACCCCGCTGCCGCCATAAGTACAAAAAGCCCCAGCGTTTTTAAGGAAACCGTTTTGCCCCCCGTGTTGGGGCCGGTAATGACGAGTGTATCAAACCCCGTGCCGATGGAAATGTCAATCGGCACAGCTTTATCTTTCGGAAGAAGCGGGTGGCGCCCTCTTTTAATCTCCACGGCGCCATCGGTGCGAAGAAACGGACAAACGCCCCCGATTGCATCCGCATAGCGCGCCTTTGCAAACATAAAGTCGAGAAGGCAGATGCTTTCATAATTTGTCTCCAATTCGCCGGAAATTTCAGCAACCTCCGCCGAAAATGCCGCCAGTATCCGCTGGATTTCTTCCTTTTCTTCTCCGCGCAGGCGGTGCAGCTGGTTATTGGCCTCCACAACGCGCATAGGCTCGATAAAAAGCGTGGAGCCGGACTGCGAGGTGTCATGCACAACGCCCGGAATCTCACTTCGGTGTTCCGCCTTCACCGGCACAACATACCGGCCGGCGCGAATCGTTACAAGCTGCTCCTGCAGCGCCTGTGCATGCGCCTGGCTTCGGATGATTTCGTCTAAAATTTCGCGGATTTTTTCCGTTGTTCCTGCCATTTTTCGCCGGATTTGCAGGAGGGCGGGGCTGGCGTTGTCGTCAATCGTATTTTCGTCCACAATCGCGTCGGAAAGCCGCCGTGCCAAATCGTAAAAGGGCGAAAGCTTTGTAAACACCGCAAAGACGGCCGGATATTCCACCGCAAAATCTTCGATATCCCCATAGCGCACAAGGCGGCTCGTTACCGTCAGAACCCCGCCAATGCGCATCAGTTCTCCGATAGAAAGTACAGAGCCGACAAGGCTGCGGCGAATCGAATCGTGGATGTCGGAAACTGCCGCAAGGGGCGGCGCACCTTTTTTGTCCATAAGACGCCGCGCCTCTGTCGTTTCCCCAAGTGCCTTTTGTACTTCTGTAAAGGAAGTTGATGGCAAAAGGGCAGACAAAGCCGCCTTCGCCGCCGCGCTGATGCCATAGCCGCAAAGTGTTTCGCGTATCTTATAAAATTCAAGAGCCTTTAAGGTATCCATTTGATTCTCCGTTCTTTTCTTCTTCCGGCTTTCGGATTTGATATCCCCACGGTGGCACCACGAGTTCCTCTCCCTTAAAAGAAGTGCGCCACGCAGCTTCTCCCGCGTTAACAAAAACGGCCGTTTCGCCTCTTAAAAAGGCAGTAGCTCTTTCTGCCGTCTTGAAAAACTGAAGCTTTCCATACGCAAAATCCCGGTTCGTTTTCCGAAGGGCCAATGTTTCTTTGTAAAGCGCCATAACGCGCGCGTTTTCTCTTCCCCACGGATAAGTGCCGCGGCAAAACGGGTCGCCATAGCCTTCCATACCGGCCTCGTCTCCGTAAAATATACAGGGTACGCCCGGCAGCGTTACCAAAAGCACAAGCGCGATACTAAGTCTTAAAAATGCCTTTTCCCAGTTTTCGGACGAAAGACGAAAGGCTGCCTCCTCGTCCCGCGTTCTTCCCCACGGCGCATCCCCTAAAACCGTCAGCACTCTCGGAATATCGTGGCCGGACAAAAAGGAAAGTGCGCCCATAAGCGCCGACGGCGGATAATTTTCTGCCAGCGAACGGATGCGCTTTTGAAAGGTTTCCCCGTCGTTTTCCCCGCGGACAAAATCTAAAATTGCGTTTCTTACCGGATAGTTCGTCGCGCTGTCGAGCTGGTTTCCTGTAAGATACCGGCGGCGGCGTCCGTAGCTGATTTTATTTGACGCATCCTCCCAGACCTCGCCGATGATAACGCTTTCCTCTTTTTCCGCCTTGGCCGCGTTCCGAAGACCGTCCAAAAACCCGTCCGGCAGCTCATCTGCCACATCGAGCCGCCAGCCGTCCGCCCCCTGCCGGAGCCAATGCCGGACAATGCCGTCCTCTCCCAGCATAAATTCCATATACGAAGGCGTTTCCTCCTGCACATTTGGAAGGGAGGAAATCCCCCACCACGCCGCATAAAAAGGCGGCGAATCTGTAAAAGTATACCACGCCCGATACGGCGAGGCCGGATTTTCCCGCGCCTCCAGAAAATACTTGCTGTCGTCACCGGTATGGCTGAACACACCATCGAGCATCAGGTGCATGCCGGCTTCTTTTACACACTTTGCAAGATGTAAAAATGCGGCATCGCCGCCGAGATGCGCCGCGACATGCCGGTAATCCCGCGTGTTGTAACCGTGGTTGGAACTTGTATCAAAAATGGGGTTTAGGTAAATCCAAGTAAAGCCCATTTCTTTTAAGTAGGGAAGCTTTTCGGCAACGCCCCAGAGCGTGCCGCCAAAAAAATCGTTTGCCGTATAGGTGCCGCCAAACTGCTCCGCCTTGTAAAACGGAACCTCGCCCCACACGCGGGGAATGCCGGCTTCCTCCCGCGTGCCGCCGGGGCAAAAACGGTCCGGAAAAATCTGGTACACAAGCCCCTCTTGGTATGCGCGCGGAAGGGGCCTCGGCACAAAAGCGGTAATCTGATACGCCTCCCGTGAATCCACCTGGCCGACGCCGCCCAGCCCGGAAGCGTTTCCGTAAAAGCGCCCGCCGTCCTTTTCTTCTATATAAAAAGTATAAAAACAAGTGTTTTTTACCGTAAGACAAACTAAAAAAATTTGCCCGCCGCACATTTCCCATTCCTTTTCCATTTCGTATCTTTCGTTTTCCAAACAAAGGAAAACGGCTTTCGTTTCAGGCGGTGCAAAAAAACGAAGCTGCACCGTTTGCCCAACCTCTACGGCGCCAGATGGCGTCCGGTAAAAGGGCAAAAAGGAATTATGCTCGTGCAAAGTCTGCCTCCTTTTTATTCTTCTATAATTTTTTCAAGGCTTACCGCCAGATAGCGCCCGTCCTCCATCGGTTCAAAATTCACGATGATTCTGTCCCCCGCCTTGATTTGCAGCGCCTGAAAATCGGTTTCGGCGCGCTTGCTTAAAAAGAATAGTTTTTCACCCTCTTCGGCTTTAATCTTTATGGTTCCGGCCTTGTTTTCGACAAGTGCGCCCTCCGCATAGCCGGTTTCAATGGGGTTCCCCAAAACATCCTTTCTGGGCGGCTGCGGCGTATTCTGTGCCGCCTGCGTGTTTTGCGGTACCGCTTCCCCGCCCTCTGTTTTCTGCAAATTGCATCCGGAAAGGCAAATCACCGCTGCCAAAGCTACGCCCATCCATCTTTTCATATTGATTCTCCTTTCACGCTTACATATGCCTGCGCATGCTTTCCAGCGCGCCTTTTTCCAGCCTCGATACCTGCGCCTGTGAAATGCCGATTTCATCGGCCACCTCCATTTGTGTGCGCCCCTGAAAAAACCGCAGGTTTAAAATTCTTTTTTCCCGCTCGGAAAGGCGGCGCATAGCCTCTTTAAGCGCCAGCGTTTCCACCCAGTTTTCATCGGTATTCTTCCGATCGCTGACCTGATCCATCACATACAGCGCATCCCCGCCATCGTGATACACCGGCTCAAAAAGTGACACCGGATCCAAAATCGCATCCAGCGCAAGCACAACCTCTTCTTTGCGGAGGCCCATTTCCTTCGCAATGTCCTCCACCGAGGGCTCCTTCACTGCGGAAAGCCGTTCCTTGACAGCGAGCGCCCGATACGCCGTGTCCCGAAGAGAACGGCTGACGCGTATTGCATTGTTATCCCGCAAATACCGCCGGATTTCACCTATAATCATTGGCACGAATGTACCCAAATGAAATCGCTCTCCCCTCTTTTTCAGTATACCATAGGCTTCCTCCCCTTGTCAATTCTTCCTTATAAAAAGTATGCACCATTTTGCCCTGTTCACACTGTATTCACAAAAAAATTGCATACCGCAGAAAAATATGGTATACTAACAAAAAAAGGGGGGATTTTATGCAGGCGTCGATTTTAGTTGTAGACGATGATGTGAATATCTGCGAACTCGTGCAACTTTATTTAGAAAAGGACGGATTTTCCGTACAATGTGCCCATGACGGCGCGGCGGCGCTTTCTCTTTTCCGGTCGGCATCTTTTGACCTTGTGGTTCTGGATTTGATGCTGCCAAAAGTAGATGGCATGGAGGTCTGCCGCGAAATCCGCCGCCAGCATACCACGCCCATTATTATGCTGACGGCAAAGGGCGAGACTTTTGATAAAATTCTCGGCCTTGAGATGGGGGCAGACGATTATCTTGTCAAGCCCTTCGAGCCGAAGGAGCTTGTCGCACGCGTTAAGGCCGTTTTGCGCCGCACGCAGGGCGCGCCCGAGGCGGAAGCAAAAACTGTGTCTTATCCCGGGCTTTCCATCAGCCTTTTAAACTATGAACTTCTGCTCGCCGGCGTGCCTGTTCCCGTGCCGGCAAAGGAGCTGGAGCTTTTATATCATCTGGCCGCGCACCCAAACCGCGTCTATACAAGAGAACAGCTTTTAGAAGAGGTCTGGGGCTTTGACTATTTCGGGGATTCGCGCACGGTGGATGTCCATGTCAAGCGTCTAAGAGAAAAACTCGAAGGGCACGAAGATGGCTGGCAGCTCAAAACCGTTTGGGGCGTTGGCTATAAATTTGAGGTGAAAAAGCTTGCGTAAGACGATTTTTGGCAGGATCCTCGTTTCCAACCTTTTGACAATCTGCTTTTGTCTGGTGGCGCTTGGCGCCCTTCTTTTCACGCTGTTTAACACCTATATTATCAGCGAAAAGAAGGAGAGCCTTCGGGAAGAGGTTCGGCACATCAGCGAGGTGACGGTCTTTTATCAGGATAATCCCAGTACCATTACAAGCTCCTTTTATGAAATCAGCATCAACGAAGCCGCAAAGCGTATCGGCGGTGTTGCGTTTTTACTGGGGCCGGAAGGAGAGCTTTTGGCCGGCTCAAAACACGCGGCGGCACATATCCAAACCGCTCTTTCGCGTCCGCTTCTTTCCCGCCTTTTTTCTGGCGGGTATGACCAGCTCGGGAATCTAGGCGGCTTTTTCCCCGATACCTATCTTCTCGTTTCCGAGCCGCTTTCATATCACGGTGCAACCCCTGCTGTCTGCTGCGTGGCGGTGCCTGTACCACAGATAAACCGCTATCGGAACGATATGTTTGGAACCGCGCTCCTTGCCATTTTCGTGACAACGCTTTTAACGGCCATCGTTTCCTTCTTTGTGTCGCGCCGTATTTCGCGCCCCTTAAAAAGCATCAGTACCGCGGCAAAGTGTATTGCCAAAGGGGACTTTTCTGTACAGCTGCCGGTACGCGGGAATGACGAAATTGCCGCGGTGTGTGAAACCTTTAACCAGATGACCTTTTCTTTAAATAAACTCGAAGAAATGCGCGACGGCTTTATTTCCAGCGTTTCACACGAACTTCGCACGCCAATGACAACGATTTCCGGCTTCGTCGAAGGGATTTTGGATGGAACGATTCCGCCGGAAAAACAGGAAAAATATCTTTCCATCGTTTTAGCCGAAACCAAACGCCTCTCGCGCCTTGTAAACGAGCTTTTGCTTGTGGCACGCATGGAGGAAGGTCTTTCTCTGCATATATCCACCTTTGATATGAACGAGGCAGTGCGCGTGGCACTTCTGCGCTTTGAAACGATTCTGACCGAAAAAGGCCTCGATGCCGATATTGTCTTTGAAAAAGAAACCTGTCCCCTTTCTGCTGACCGCGACGCGATTGACCGCGTTTTAACAAACCTTTTTGATAACGCCATTAAATTCAATCGCCCCGGCGGGTATGTGAAGGTGGTAGTGCGGCAGGCGGAAAGCGGCGGCACGCTGGTTTCTGTAGAAAATGCCGGCGAAGGGATTTTGCCGGAGGAACTTAAGATGATTTGGGACAAGTTCTATAAAACCGACCAAAGCCGAAGCCTGGATAAAACAGGCGTGGGGCTCGGGCTTTTCCTTGTGAAGAACATCATTGCCGCGCATGGCGGACGCATCACCGCAGAAAGCGAACCAGGCGTCTATACGCGTTTCACCTTCACCCTGCCTAAAAAATAAATTTTCTTTTCACAGTTCCTTCACAATTTGATAACATTTTTTTGGTATAGTATACTTAACGGAAGGATTCCGACACTATAAGGAGTTGATTTTATGCAAGAATTTAATGAATTTCGCTGGCATTCTGAAAACGACGCGCAAACCTTCGGCGAGCCGCATAGTCCCGTACATGTGCAAGCACCCCCAAAAAAGAAACCGCGTACCTTTTGGGTTGCTTTTGCGGGCGCGGCGGCAGGTGCGTTTCTGATGGCCATCCTGATGCCCCTTTCTTCCGGTCTTCTCGCCCGGAAGAGTACAGAGGGTGGAAGTTTTTCCTTCCCCGAGACAAGCCCTGTGGCATCTTCTGCTGTGCAGGTGACCTACAATCCGGAAACGCGCGTCGAGCTTTCCACCGTTGAAATCGGAAAGCTAGTCGGCCCCGCCGTCGTGGGGATCTCGACTGTGGTAGAAACGCAGACCTATTCCTTCTTCGGGCGCAACGGCGTTTCCGAAAGCGAAGGAAGCGGAAGTGGCATTATTATAAGCGAAGACGGCTATATTGTGACGAATAATCATGTCATTGACGGCGCAAAGCGTATCCGTGTTATTTTAAATAACAGCAAGGAGTACGAAGCAAAGATTGTGGGAGCGGACGCGAAAACGGACCTCGCAATTTTGAAAATTGAGGAAACCGGTCTTCCCAAAGCGGTTCTCGGCGATTCTGACCTTTTAGAAGCAGGCGAACGCTGTGTGGCAATTGGCAATCCGCTCGGGCAGGAGCTTGCCGGGTCTCTTACACAGGGCATTATCAGCGCGCTGAATCGTACGCTTACCGTGGACAATGTTTCTTATACGCTCATTCAGACCGATGCCGCCATCAATCCCGGAAATTCCGGTGGTGCGCTTGTGAATGCCTATGGCGAAGTTGTCGGCATTAACACAGTAAAAGTCAGCGCTTCCGAGGTGGAAGGACTTGGGTTTGCTATCCCCGTTAACAATGCGAAGCCGATTTTGGAAGACCTTATTAACTTTGGCTATGTAAAAGGTCGTCCGCAGATTGGTGTAACACTCGTATATGTAACCGAGCAGGAAGCCCGCTATTATAACATCCCTGCCGCCGGTCTTTTTGTCAGCGATGTTTCCGCCGGAAGCGGTGCAGAACAAGCCGGCATCAAAAAGGGAGATGTGATTTTAAAATGTAACGGCAACGCCGTTACCTCCTCGGCGGAAATTAACGCCATTCGTGACCAGTTTAAGGCGGGCGATTTTATTACGCTCACCATAAATCGTGACGGAAGTGTACAGGATGTAAAGGTGCAGCTTTCCGAAGCAAAGCCGACCTTTGCCCAGTAATCTTGCCTACGAAAAAGAGCTGCAAATTAACGCGCAGTTAATTTGCAGCCCTTTTTTTATTTAAAGAAGCGGTAACGCCGCATCCAGCCAATGCTTTGCAATCACACTGTGTCCCTCTTTCGTTGGATGCACGCCATCCTCACTAAGTGTGTGCGGCAAAAGCGCTTCACACGCTTTTAAAAGCGGGGCATCCAAGTCGACAAAGGTTGCCGAAAACTCACTTGCAAGACGGCGGACAATCAAGGAAAGGCGCTCCACCTCTTCCCGCGGAATTCCGGTGCTTGTGTCCGGCGTCAAAAACGGTTCTAAAATCAGTAACGGAATTTCACCCAGCGTCCGGCGGATTTGTGAAAGGCATGCTCTGTAATTTTCCTCCGTTTCAGCATCGGTAAGACCGGTACCAAAAAGGCGATGCCACACATCGTTGATACCCATAAACACCGAAATCATTGCAGGGCGAAGCGATAGGCAGTCTTCGTCCAATCGATCGAGAACATCACGCGTTTTGTCCCCGCTTATGCCTCGGTTTAGCACTTGAAGAGAAAGGTCCGGCCGAAGCACCGAAAGTGCAGCATGTATCATATGAACATACCCGTTTCCAAGAGCATTTCCGTCCTCCCGGTTTCGTCCGCAGTCGGTAATGCTGTCTCCGATAAACAAAACTAAATCGTTCTTTTTCAGCGCCATCGTTTCTTCCGCCTTTCATTTTTTCTCAATTATACTATGCGTTAATTTTTTTGTCAAGCGTTTCAAAAAAGAATGGCAAAACGCTTTACAAATACGAAAAAAAGGGGTATAATAAAATAGAATGTTTCTGGAAAGGACGGAAAATCATGGAAAAATTCTATATTACTACGCCGATATATTATCCAAGCTCGAATCTGCATATCGGGCATACATACACGACCGTTGCGGCCGACGCCGTCGCGCGCTATAAGCGCCTTCGCGGGTATGATGTCATGTTCCTCACCGGGACGGACGAGCACGGACAGAAAATCCAGAGAGCCGCGGAGGCCGCCGGCAAAACGCCGAAAGCGTATGTCGATGAAATTGTGGCCGGCGTACAGGATCTTTGGAAGCTTATGAACATTTCCCATGACCGGTTTATCCGCACAACGGACGAGCAGCATGTAAAGGCCGTACAAAAGATTTTCAAAGCCCTCTATGATAAAGGGGATATTTACAAAGATGCGTATGAAGGACTGTATTGTACGCCGTGCGAGTCTTTCTGGACGGAGCACCAGCTTGTAGACGGCAAATGTCCCGACTGCGGCCGCCCTGTGGAAAAAACGAAGGAGGAAAGTTACTTTTTCCGCCTTTCCAAATATCAGGACCGGCTCATCGACCTCATCGAAAACACCGAATTTTTAGAGCCGGCTACCCGCCGCAACGAAATGCTCAATAACTTTTTGCGGCCGGGGCTTTCCGACCTTTGCGTGTCCCGTACCAGCTTCAGCTGGGGCATCCCTGTAGAATTTGACAAGGGACATGTTGTCTATGTCTGGCTCGATGCCCTTTCCAACTATATCACCGCAATGGGCGCATTTTCCGAGAATGATGCAGATTTCAAAAAATACTGGCCGGCGGATCTGCACCTGATGGCGAAGGAAATTGTCCGGTTCCATACGATTATCTGGCCTGCCATTTTGATGGCGCTCGATTTGCCGCTCCCGAAAAAGGTGTACGGCCACGGCTGGATGCTTTTAGGTGGCGGAAAAATTTCAAAATCAAAGGGAAATGTAATCGACCCCGTGATTTTATCCGGCAAATACGGTGTGGACGCGCTTCGCTACTATGTGCTTCGCGAAATGCCGTACGGTGCGGACAGTGAATTTTCAAATGAAGCCTTAATCCAGCGTATCAATGCCGACCTTGCCAATGATTTAGGCAATCTTGTCAGCCGCACGGCCGCGATGATTGAAAAATATTTTGGTGCGGCACTGCCTGCCGCGCGCGAAGCAGCTGATGTGGATGAGGCGCTGATTGCCTGCGCCCGCTCGGCAGCTGAAAAGACGGAGGCAAGCCTCGAAAGTTATAACTTTGCCGGTGCGCTCTCGGAAATTTGGGCCCTTGTATCCCGCACCAATAAATATATTGACGAAACGATGCCTTGGGCGCTGGCAAAAGAGGACGCGAAGAAAGCGCGTCTTGCTACCGTTCTCTATAACCTTGCAGAAAGCGTCCGGATTATCGGCACCCTGCTTTTACCCTTCCTGCCGGATACGGCGGAAAAAATCTTCGCTTCGCTCGGCCTTTCGGCCGCATCGAAAACCTGGGAAAGCGCAAGCAAGTGGGGTGTTTTGCCTGCAGAAGCTTCCATGAAGAAGGGCGAAGCGCTCTTCCCGCGGCTTGACCTTGCAAAGGAGCTTGCAGATTTAGAAGCACTTCGTCCCGCCGCAAAAGAAGCTCCAAAGGCGCCGGAGAAAGCAGAAATTACGATTGATGATTTTGCCAAATGCAGCTTCTGCGTAGCCGAGGTGCTTTCCGCAGAAGAGGTAAAAGGCTCGGATAAACTTCTGAAGCTGACTGTATCGACCGGCGATGGGGAACGCACCGTTGTTTCCGGCATCCGCTCGGCCTATGCCGCGGCAGACCTCGTAGGCAAAAAGGTTGTTCTTCTGAAAAACTTAAAGCCCGCAAAACTTCGCGGTATTGAAAGTGCAGGAATGCTCCTTTGTGCAGAGAATGGTGATACGCTTTCGCTTCTCACGGTGGATACAGATATGCCGGCGGGGGCGGAAATCCGATAATGTTTATAGATTCACACGCCCATTATAATGACCACGCCTTTTCCGAGGACCGGGAGGCGCTTTTGGCAGCGCTGCCCACGGAAGGAATCCGCGCCGTTATCAATATCGGTGATAGCCTTGCGGCAAGCCGCACAGTTTTGGAAATGGCGCACCGCTATCCCTATCTCTATGCCGCGGTAGGTGTGCATCCGGAAAACACCCGGGAAATTACAGACGATGCGCTCGTGCTTCTGGAAGAAATGCTTCGGGATGAAAAAGCCGTGGCACTCGGGGAAATCGGCCTTGACTTTCATTATGACGATGTGCCGCGCCCCATCCAACGCGAAGCCTTCCGGAAACAGCTCCGCCTCGCAAGGCGGCTGGGAAAGCCCGTTGTAATTCACGACCGGGAGGCGCATGGCGAATGCCTTTCGATTCTTCAGGAAGAGGGCATCACATGCGGCGTGATGCACTGTTTTTCCGGAAGTGTCGAGTTTATGCAGGAAATTCTCCGGCAAGGACTTTACATCGCGCTCGGTGGCGTAGTCACTTATAAAAATGCCCGCCATGCAGTAGATGTTGCGGCGCATGTTCCGCCCGAAAGGCTCCTTCTCGAAACCGATTGCCCCTATCTTGCACCGGTGCCGCATCGCGGAAAGCGGAACGCTTCGCCATATATAAGGCACACGGCCGAGCGGATTGCGGAAATTCGCGGAATTTCTCTTGATGCGCTCGCGGCGCAAACGGTGGAAAATACAAAGGCTCTTTTCGGAATCTAAAAACTAGCTTTGGCACAATTTGCTTGTTTTGAAGCAAATTTTCTATCCCCTTCAAAAAATAAGGGGCTGTAAATTAACGCGCAGTTAATTTACAGTCCCTTTTTCTTCGTATAGCGATTAAAGCCGGAATAGCACGCCAAAAAGCGCACCCAGAAGAATCAATACAACGGGGTGCATTTTTTTTCGGATATGTGCCAGTGCATAGAGCCCGACCAAAAGGCAGAGGGACGGCACATGAAGTGGCGAAAGAAACACAGAAGGGTTTCCCGGAAGGCGCAAAACGGAAACCTTTAAGACCTCTAGAAATGCTACAGAAATCAGCGCTACCACTGCCGGCCGAAGCCCCAAAAACGCTGCGTCGACAAAGCGGTTTTCGCGGAAACGGGAAAAGGCCGCCGCAATGAACGCCGTAATGAGAAATGCCGGTAAAACAAGGCCTACGACCGCCGCGAGTGCACCCGGCACGCCCGCCGCCGTAAATCCGGCGTAGGTTGCCATGTTGACGCCAATCGGCCCGGGCGTAGATTCGGAAACGGCAAGCATGTTGGCAAGCTCATCTGCGGAAAACCAGCCGTAGGTTTCAGAAATTTCGTAGAGAAACGGCAAGGTGGCAAGACCGCCGCCAATCGCAAAAAGCCCTGTCTTAAAAAAGGCAAAGAAAAGTTTCAGAAAAATCATTTCTTTTCCTCCTTCCTTGCCCGGATGCCGAAGAAAAGTCCGCCCAAAATGGCCACCACCACGATATAGACCGAAGAAACATGAAATACAAGCGACAAAATGAGCGCTAAGAAGAACACCAGCGCGGCAACGGCCGTTTTGATATTCTTTTTATAAAGGGATATAACCGTTCGAAGCACCAAAACGGCAACAGCTACGCGAATCCCCGCAAGCGCGTGCTGCACCACGGCGTATTCGGCAAAAGATTCGATGAACGCCGCAATCGGAATGATGATACAGATGGAAGGCAGTACCACCGCCGCCGTGGCCACTATGGCCCCGATATATCCGCCTTTTTTATAGCCGACAAGTGTGGCACAATTGACGGCTATAACCCCGGGCGTGCATTGGCCGATGGCGTAATAGTCCAGAATTTCCGCCTCCGAACACCATTTTCGCTTCTCTTCAATTTCCCGCTTAATCATCGGCAGCATAGCATAACCGCCGCCGAAGGTGAAAAGCCCGATTTTAAAAAATGAAACAAATAATTCCCACATCTTCTCTATAGGCGCAAAAGTGTATGCGCATTCTCCCAAAAGATTTTTTTGTATTCCGCATCCGTAAATCCAAGTTCCAAATGCTTCCGGATACATTCTGCCGGGTCGTGCATCGGAAAATCCGTACCAAAAAGGCACTTCTCGACGCCGTGCTTTCGCACAATCCGCACAAACTGCGCCGGCGAAATCGATTGCAGGCAGCTGGAAGTATCAAAATAGACATCCTGCCCCACAAGATATTCTTCTGCCTCGTCCCACACGCTATACCCGCCGAGATGCGCGCAAATCATTGTAAGACGCGGAAACGCATCGTGCACGCGGCGAAGGCGGCGGGGACTTGATAGGTCGCTCTCTTTGTCACCGGCATGAAATAAAATCGGCAGTTTCCCCTCTGCACAGGCGTAAATGCGGAACGCTTCCTCACTATCGGCAGCAAAATCCTGGAAATCCGGATGCAGCTTGATGCCGCGAAGCCCCAGTGTGCACATCCGGTCGATTTCCTTTTCGATATCCGGATACGCTGCGTGCATCGAGCCGAAGCCAAAGCGCGTTTCCGAAATGAGAGCTGCTACAAAATCGTTGACATGCTCGACCTGTGCGGCCTTTGTGGCTGTCGAATGAATCAGGCATTTCTGAATCGACGGCGATGCCGCAAATGCAGCCTCAAACGCCTCCATCGTTCCGTCCGCAAACATCGGTACGCCATAATACTGTCCCGTAGCCGATGCAGCTTTTCTGGCAATCGCGTCCGGAAACACATGCACATGTATATCAAAAATAGGCGTTTTCATGGTTTTCACCTTTCTCTTTAAAAAAGGAACTGCCGGAAAATGCGTTTTCCCGGTAGTCCCTTTTCCTTTGTAGTCGTTTTATTGGCTCGTAGAATAATTCGGTGCTTCCTTCGTGATAAAGACATCATGCGGATGACTTTCGTGAAGCGCTGCACCGGTAATCCGCACAAATTCGCTCCTTTCACGAAGCGCGCGGATGGTCGGTGCGCCACAGTAACCCATGCCGCTGCGAAGTCCGCCTAAAAGCTGATAAATCGTATCGGAAAGCGCGCCCTTATACGGCACGCGGCCCTCGACGCCCTCCGGCACCAGTTTTTTGTTGTTCGTCTGGAAATACCGGTCACGGCTGCCCTCATTCATCGCACCGATGGAACCCATGCCGCGATACACCTTGAAGCGACGGCCCTGATAAATTTCTTCCTCGCCCGGGCTTTCTTCACAGCCGGCAAAGAGACTGCCAATCATAATTGAGCTTGCGCCGGCAGCAATGGCCTTCGGCAAATCGCCGGAATACTTGATTCCGCCGTCTGCAATCACCGGAATGTTGTATTTAGAAGCGACCTCAAAAACATCGCAAATTGCCGTAACCTGCGGCACGCCGATACCCGCGACAACGCGCGTTGTACAAATAGAACCGGGGCCAATGCCAACCTTCACCGCATCCGCGCCTGCATCTATCAGCGCTCTTGCGGCTTCGCCTGTTGCAATATTGCCGGCAATAAGCTGGAGACCCGGATACGCCGCCTTGACCTTCCTTACGGCTTCAATAATATTTTTGGAGTGTCCGTGCGCCGAGTCCAGCGTGACCACATCGACCTTCGCCTCTATCAGCGCGGCACACCGCTCTAAAACATCGGCCGTCGCACCAATCGCGGCACCTGCTAAAAGACGGCCGCTTTCGTCACGCGCAGAATTCGGGTACTGCACAGCCTTCTCAATATCCTTAATCGTAATGAGCCCTTTGAGATTAAAGTCTTTATCCACAATCGGCAATTTTTCAATCTTGTGCCGGCGCAGAATTTCCTGGGCTTCCTCCAGCGTTGTCCCCTCGGGCGCCGTAATCAGATTTTCGCGCGTCATCGCCTCGGAAATTTTCTTGCCGAAATCGACCTCAAAGCGCAAATCGCGGTTCGTCAGGATACCGACAAGGCGTGTCCCCTCTGTGATGGGAACCCCGGAAATTCTATATTTGCCCATCAGCGCGTCTGCATCGGCCAGCGTATGGTCCGGCGAAAGGAAGAAGGGATCCACAATAACACCGTGTTCCGACCGCTTTACCCGATCCACCTCCGCAGCCTGCGCTTCGATGGACATATTCTTATGAATAATACCAATGCCGCCCTCTCTGGCCATGGCAATCGCAAGACGCGACTCGGTAACCGTATCCATGGCCGCACTAATAAGCGGGATATTCAGTTTGATTTTATTTGTAAGTTGCGTGCTGATATCCACATCTGCCGGCAGAACATCCGAAGCCTGCGGCACAAGTAGAACATCGTCAAATGTAATTCCTTCCCGAATCGGGCGGTTGCTTTTCATAGCGACACTCCTTTTTATGTATTCTTTATTCCGTTTAGTATACCATAGGTCATAGGAAAAAGTCAATAGGAAAAAGCGGAACTTTTTTACCCGTTTTTCCAATAAGACTAAATTTCAAAAAAAAGATGGTAAAATAAAGCTTTTTTTCCTTGAAAGCATTGACTTTTTCTGGGAAAAGTTATATAATCAAACTCAAATGCAATGTTTCACTTTATATATAAAGGAAACGAATTACACAGGAGGTATTTTCATGAAGGTACAGTTTACAGAAACCGTGTTGCGCGATGCAAATCAGTCTCTGATCGCTACGCGTCTGCCTTTTGAAAAGTTCGCGCCTATCTTGGAAACCATGGAGAAGGCCGGCTTTTACTCGGTAGAATGTTGGGGTGGCGCCACCTTTGACTCTTGCCTGCGCTATCTGGACGAGGAT
This sequence comes from Clostridia bacterium, assembly GCA_045531355.1. Classification (GTDB taxonomy): domain Bacteria; phylum Bacillota; class Clostridia; order UMGS1883; family UMGS1540; genus SIG447. The sequence goes on from JAZSDW010000040.1 coordinate 36,752, forward strand.
CCGTGGGAACGGCTCCGCAAAATCAAGAGCAAAATGCCCACGACGAAGCTGCAAATGCTTTTAAGAGGACAGAATCTTTTAGGGTACAAGCATTATCCTGATGATGTTGTAAGAAAATTCGTACAGCATTCCGTCTCGAACGGGATTGACATTATCCGTATCTTTGACGCGCTGAATGACCTCAGAAATATCCGCGTTGCCGTTGAAGAAACGAATCGCTGCGGCGCACACGCTTCCGGCGCAATTTCCTATACGACCAGCCCCGTGCACACGCTGGAAAATTACGCAAAGCTGGCAAAGGAAATGGAAAACATGGGCGTCAGCCCCATCTGCATCAAGGATATGGCCGGCGTTATGAGTCCGAAAGAGGCATTTGACCTTGTGAAGGCGATTAAGGAAACCGTAAAGCTGCCGGTTGTTGTGCATACGCATAGCACCACAGGGCTTGCGTTTATGACCTATCTGAAGGCAATTGAAGCGGGGGCTGATGTGATTGATACCGCCATTTCTTGTTTCTCCGGCGGCACCAGTCAGCCGGCAACGGAAACGCTCGTGTATGCGCTCCGTCAGCTTGGCTACGAGCTCGATGTAAACGATGCGCTCTTAAAGGAAATCAATGATTTCTTCAAGCCCATCCGTGGCGAATATATCGAAAACGGTACCTTAAACCCCACCGTTTTGGCAACCGATACCAATGCGCTGAACTATCAGATTCCCGGTGGTATGCTCTCGAACCTGATTGCCCAGCTGAAAGCACAAAACGCGCTGGATCGTCTTGATGAAGTGCTTTTGGAAACCCCGAAGGTCAGAAAGGACCTCGGCTATCCGCCGCTCGTAACGCCGATGAGCCAGATGGTAGGCGTACAGGCAGCAACGAATGTTCTCGTTGGCGAACGCTACAAAAACATCAGCAAAGAAGTAAAAGCGTATCTCCGTGGCGAATACGGTCAGGCTCCGGGCGAAGTCGATGCCGCGCTTACGAAAAAGGCGCTCGGCGACGAAGCACCGGTTACCTGCCGCTTTGCAGACACGCTGGAAGATGCGTTTGAAGCGACGAAAAAAGAACTTGGCGACAAGGCTAAATGCGATGAGGATGTTCTCTCCTACATCGCCTTCTCCCAGGTTTACGAGAAGTTCTGCGAAAAGCGGGATGCAAAGCTCGAAAATCAGGTGAAGTATAGCATTGAGGCCATGTAAGAAAGGACGGAATAAAAATGGAACTCTTACAGGTACTGTTAAACTCCCTTATCGGTATAGCCGTAGTTTTCGCGGTGCTTATCGTTTTGATGGGCTGCGTGCTCCTTATGTCTAAATTCACGAAGAAGCCCGCGGCGGCACCCGCACCGGCCGCACCCACGGCACCTCGCGCTGCAAAGGGTAGCTGCGGCGAAGTGAAAATCTTCGATGTGCCGGAAAAAACGGCCGCTATGCTGATGGCAATTACTGCAGACAAGATGAATGCGCCGCTCAATACCCTGCGTTTCATCTCGATTAAAGAAGTAAAATAGAAAGGAAAAACTCTCATGAAATACAAAGTAACTTTAAACGGAAAAACCTATGAAATTGAAGTAGAACAGGGCAACGCCATTGTAGAGGCAGAATACGATGCCGCAGCTCCCGCAGCTGCACCCGTACAGGCTCCGGTTGCAGCCGCACCGGCAGCACCGGCAGCACCGGCTTCCTCCGCTGTAACCGGCGCTGGCGAAGTTGTTTCCTCTCCGCTCCCCGGCACAGTTTTGGACATTAAGGTTGCCGCCGGCAGCGCCGTGTCTAAAGGACAGGTTGTCGCAATCATCGAAGCGATGAAGATGGAAAACGAAAT
>JAZSDW010000086.1:0-11948 GCA_045531355.1 Clostridia bacterium
AACCTAGAGTTGTCTTCCTAAGACCGCTTGGCCTCCGACTTAAAAGCACAAGCGTGCTTTTTAAGGGGTTTTATCTTCTTATATTCTATTTACACCAATTCAATGAGTGCCATCGGAGCGGCATCGCCGCGTCTGACACCGGCTTTAATAATTCTGGTGTAACCGCCGTTTCTTTCTGCATACTTCGGTGCAATTTCAGCAAACAGCTTATAAGATACATCTTTTTTGGTAACATAGCTCATGACCTGCCGTCTTGCATGCAGCGTATCCTGCTTGCCCAGCGTAATCATTTTTTCGACAATGGGGCGAATTTCCTTCGCACGCGTTTCCGTTGTCATCATCTTGCCATTTTCAAGAAAAGCCGTTACCATGCCTCTCAGCATTGCTCTACGCTGATCGGTCGGTCTTCCTAACTTTCTCATCGTGAAACTCTCCTTTCGCTAAGCTCGGGCACTGTCCTTAATCCTCTGCCGGGGCCAGAGAAAGACCCAGGCTGAGCAGCTTGTTGATGACCTCTTCCAAAGACTTGCGGCCGAGGTTTCTGACATTGATCATATCCTCTTCCGTCTTCTGAATCAGGTCTTCCACATTATTGATACCTGCGCGCTTTAAGCAATTGTAAGAACGAACCGAAAGATCCAGTTCTTCAATTGTCATTTCCAGCACCTTGTCCCTCGTGGCTTCCTTCGTTTCAACCATAATGGACATATCCTTTGTTTCTTCATCCAGACCGATGAAGAGATTCAGGTGCTCATTAAAAATCTTGGCGCCCAGGCTGATGGCTTCATTCGGCAACAGTGTTCCGTTTGTCCAGATTTCCAATGTAAGCTTATCGTAATCTGTTACCTGTCCTACACGCGTGTTTTCTACGCTGAAATTCACCCGCGGAACAGGCGTATAAATTGAGTCTACCGGGATAAGGCCAATCACCGGCTGGCTGATCTGCTTGTTTCGCTCTGCAGATACATAGCCGCGGCCACGATTAATTGTGATTTCCATATACAGCTTTGCATCTTCATTCAGCGTTGCGATATGCAAATCGGGATTGAAAATCTCCACATTCGAATCAGCTTTGATATCCCCTGCTGTAATTTCGCAAGGACCCTTTGCATCAATATAAACCGTTTCCGGCCCGTCAGAATGAAGCTTTACAATCAGCTGCTTTATGTTCAGCACAATTTCTGTCACATCTTCCTTTACGCCGGGAATGCTTGAAAACTCATGCAGCACCCCATCGATTTTGATGGAGGTAACTGCCGCACCGGGCAAAGAAGATAACATGATTCTGCGCAGAGAGTTCCCGAGGGTTGTTCCGTACCCTCTTTCCAGCGGCTCCAAAATGAACTTTCCGTAGCATTTGTCTTCCGCGGATCCGATACATTCTACTCTCGGCTTCTCGATTTCTATCATTATATAGTACCCCCTTTTGAATTTCGTTTATACTGCGAGGGCTAAGCTTATTTCGAGTACAACTCGACGATAAGCGTTTCCTGGATGGGCAGATCAATATCTTCGCGTGCTGCCAAGGTTACAACTTTTGCAGTGCTGTTTTCACGATCCAGGTCAAGCCACTTCGGAATAACCTTAGATGCTGTGTTTTCTAAAACTGCCTTCATCTTGGGAGAGCTCTTGCTCTTGTCGCAAACTGCCACAACATCGCCTTCTTTTACGAGAAAAGAAGGAATGTTAACACGGCGGCCGTTTACGGTAAAATGGCCGTGCGTTACGAGCTGGCGTGCTTCCGGACGGGAAAGTGCAAAGCCTAAACGATAAACAACATTGTCCAGACGGCTTTCCAGAATCTGTAACAGATTTTCACCCGTTACGCCATGCTTCTTGCTTGCCATTTCATAATACTTTGCAAACTGGCTTTCCAGTACGCCATAGTATCTCTTTGCTTTCTGTTTTTCACGAAGCTGCAGACCGTATTCGCTCTGCTTCTTGCGGCCCTGTCCATGCTGACCGGGTGCATAGCTTCTTCTTCCAATTGCGCATTTATCTGTATAGCAGCGATCGCCCTTCAGAAACAGCTTTAAGCCTTCTCTGCGGCACATTCTGCAAACAGAACCTGTATATCTGGCCATTATTCTTTCACCTCCAAATCAAACTCTTCTACGCTTCGGCGGACGGCATCCATTATGCGGAATAGGCGTGACATCTTTAATCATGCTCACCTCAAGGCCGGCTGCCTGCAGGGCACGAATGGCTGCTTCGCGGCCAGCGCCCGGGCCTTTAACGAATACTTCTACCGATTTAAGGCCATGCTCCATAGCTGCCTTGGCTGCGGTTTCTGCTGCTGTCTGTGCAGCGAACGGTGTGCTCTTTCTGGAACCACGGAATCCGAGTCCACCGGCACTTGCCCAGGACAGCGCATTCCCCGCTGTATCCGTGATGGTTACAATCGTGTTATTGAAAGTGGAACGAATATGTGCAGCGCCACGCTCAATATTTTTACGCTCACGCTTTTTCCGAGTCGTTCTCTTTACAGCTGTTTTCGCCATTTGACCTTACCTCCTACTTCTTCTTATTTGCGATCGTGCGCTTGGGTCCTTTTCTGGTGCGCGCGTTTGTCTTTGTTCTCTGTCCGCGAACGGGCAGACCTTTTCTGTGTCTTGTTCCCCGATAGCATCCGATTTCCACCAAACGCTTAATGTCAAGCGCAACGCTGCGTCGAAGGTCGCCTTCCACCTTGTAGTCTTTATCAATGATGTCGCGGAGCTTCGCAACCTCATCTTCGGTCAGGTCTTTGACGCGTGTATCAGGATTGATGCCTGTTTCCTCCAGGATTTTAACTGCACTTGTTCTGCCGATGCCGAAAATATAGGTGAGTCCGATTTCGACTCTCTTTTCTCTCGGCAAGTCAACGCCGGCAATTCTGGCCATACTTACACCTCCTATTTCTTAACCTTGTTTTTGCTTATGCTTCGGATTTTCGCAGATTACCATAATCTTACCTTTTCTCTTGATAATCTTACACTTTTCACAAATCTGTTTTACCGAGGGTCTGACCTTCATATCGATACCTCCTCTATTACTTTGCTCTCCAGATTATCCTGCCCTTTGTTAAATCGTAGGGGGATAACTCCACCGTCACCTTATCGCCGGGAAGAATCCGAATAAAATTCATCCGCAGCTTTCCCGATATGTGTGCGAGTATTTGATGACCGTTTTGTAGTTCCACCTGGAACATCGCGTTGGGTAACGACTCTAAAACCGTACCCTCCATTTCCAGCACATCATCTTTTGCCAAGTTTGCAACCTCCTTCTCAGCTCGATTGCTTCTCTAATTCGCAAAACGCCGCTATCGCTCTTCTGATTTCAGAATTGGTAGGACGCTCGCCAAGCGCAATCTTCTCCTTTAGGGACTCTGCTACCTGCCCGGAAGCCTTAATATGCTTCCATTTCTTTTTCTTTGGATGGTCTGCCTTCCGGCTTTTTCCATCCGCCAGATAGCAGTATGTGCCCGCAAGGCCTACAACCACAAACACTCCGCCCTTATCTCGGCCGGCAATTGCATATACGATACTGCCTGCGTCAACATCCAAATAAATCACCTCTGTAATTTTCTCGGACTGATTGTCAGAATCTCAGCCTCGTTATCGGTTATGGCCACAGTGTTTTCATAATGTGCGGCAAGCATACCATCACATGTTTGAATTGTCCAGCCGTCATCCAAAACCTCTACCTTATGGGACCCGGCGCATATCATGGGTTCAATCGCGAGTGTCATGCCGCTTCGCAATCGGATGCCGCGACCGGCCGTCCCAAAATTCGGAACATCCGGATCCTCGTGCAAAGCCCTGCCGACACCATGACCGACAAGCTCCCGAACCACGCCAAAATGCTCTGCCTCTGCAACAGCCTGCACTGCGGCGGATATATCGCCAACGCGATTTCCATCCACCGCCTTTGCAAGACCTGCAAAAAAGCTTGCTTTTGTCGTTTCAATCAGTTTTTCAGCTGCGGCACTGATTTTTCCTACCGGAAATGTCCGGGCCGCATCACTGTAGTATCCATCGAGACAGACACCTACATCAATGCTGATAATATCCCCTTCATGCAATATCCGTTTCCCGGGTATGCCATGGACAACGACAGAATTAACAGAAGTACAAATAGATTTGGGGAATCCCCTGTAATTTTTAAAGGCAGCCGTTGCGCCGTGCTTGTGAATGTAAAGCGCGGCCATTTCATCAAGCTCCAGGGTGGTAATCCCAGGCGCTATCTGCTTTTCCAAGTACGCTAGAAGCGCCGCGGTCAACTGACCGCTTTTTCGCATCGCTTCTATCTCATGACTGTCCTTGAGCCAAATCATCTATTTCACCTCTAGTGCTGTCTGTATCGCCTTTGTTGTGTCCTCTACGCTGCCACCTTTTCCAACTGTAACATTGATAAGCGATCCGGCTTTCTCGTAGTAGGCAATCAGCGGCTCCGTTTGCTCGTGGTAAACCACAAGACGCTTCTCTACCGTTTCCTTCGAATCATCCGGCCGGATAATGAGCGCTTCACCGCAAGCATTACACTTACCTTCTGCGCGCGGCGGATTAAAAGTAACATGATAGGTTGCGCCACATTTGGGGCAAACGCGTCTGCCGCCAAGGCGGTTTAAAATTTCTTCATCTGTGACAGAAATATTAACAACGGTATATTCGCCAAGCTGCATCGCATCGAGTGCCTCGGCCTGCGGAATGGTGCGCGGGATTCCGTCTAAGATGAATCCGTTTGCACAATCAGGCTTTGAAAGTCTGCTCTCGACAATGGCCATGATAATCGAATCCGGTACCAGCTGGCCTTCGTCTATATACTGCTTCGTTTTCTGTCCGAGGGGTGTGCCTTCCCGAATTTCAGCCCGGATCATATTCCCGGTAGAAATGGTGGGAATGCCATACCGCTCTGCCAGGATTTCTGCCTGCGTGCCTTTTCCGGCACCAGGAGCTCCCAGTAAAATAATTTTCATGTTTTCACTTCCTATTTTACTCTAAAAAGCCCTTGTAATGACGCATCAGCATCTGGGATTCCATCTGCTTTACGGTTTCCAATGCAACACCAACAACGATCAGGAGCGAAGTGCCACCGATGCTGATGGAAGCAAGTCTGGAATCAATCAGCGCAAGAACGATGGGCAAAATTGCAATAAAGCCCAGGAAAAATGCGCCAACCAAAGTAATGCGGGATAATACCTTGGAAATGAAATCGCTGGTGGGTTTGCCCGGACGGATACCGGGAATAAAACCACCGTTTTTCTTCATGTTGTTCGCCACTTCTATAGGATTAAAGGTAATCGAAGTATAGAAATAAGTGAACGCTACAATGAGAATGAAATAAATCACAGCATACCAAGGATTTCTCTGATTAAAGAACTGCAAAATCCAGCCAGCAAATCCACCCGTCGCATTGGGGCTTACCAGAGATACGATTGTACTCGGGAATGCCAGAAGGCTCATTGCGAAAATGATCGGCATAACGCCTGCCATCGTAACTTTAATCGGAATGTGGGTGCTTTGGCCGCCGTACATCTTTCTGCCAACAACGCGCTTTGCATACTGCACCGGAATTCTTCTTTCGCCGTTATTGAAAAGAACAACGAATGCGATGATCAGCACAGCAGCAATCAGAATCAGCAGAACGGCCAGATAGTTCTTGGAATCACCACCCGCAAAGGTCTGCCACACGGACTTTGCCATGAAGGGGATTCTGGAAACGATACCGGCGAAAATGATCATTGAAATTCCATTTCCAATGCCCTTTTCCGTGATTTCTTCGCCCAGCCACATAAGAAATGCGGTGCCTGCGGTAAAGCTCATCACGATTACGAAAAAGGTAAATGTGCCGGGATTGGAAACTGCATTTGCACTGCTTAAACCAATGTAAAGGCCTGTAGCCTGTACAAACGCCAGCACCACGGTAACATATCTTGTGATTTTAGAAATTTTCTTTCTGCCCTCTTCGCCTTCCTTACTCAATCTTTCCAGTGCCGGAATGGCAACGGTTAAGAGCTGAATAATAATCGACGAGTTGATGTAGGGCGAAATACCCATAGCAAATATGGTTGCCTGGCTGAAGGCACCACCGGAGAACATATCCATAATACTAAAAATGGTGTTCCCGCCTGCCTCTACCCAGGAAGCCAGCGCGCTGCTATCGAGCCACGGAACCGGAATTACGGAACCTAAACGAAAAACGACGAGAAGCAATAAGGTGTAAAGCATTTTCTTGCGGAGCTCGAGAATTCCCCAAGCATTCTTCAGAATCTTAAACACTTATATCACCTCCGCCTTTCCGCCTGCTGCTTCAATTTTTTCAGCAGCTGTTTTGGAAAAGCGTGCTGCCTTAACCGTAAGTTTCTTTTCCAGTTCCCCACGGCCCAAAATTACAACGCCGTCCTTTGCTTTGCTGATAATGCCCTTTTCGCACAGCGCTGCAGCTGTTACTTCAGCACCGTCCTCAAATTTGTTCAGCTCTGCAACATTTATTGAAACATACTGCTTTGCAAATATGTTTGTAAAGCCTCTTTTCGGCAAGCGTCTGTACAAAGGCATCTGGCCACCTTCAAAACCGGGGCGTACACCGCCACCGCTTCTTGCGTTCTGGCCCTTATGACCTCTGCCAGCTGTCTTACCATTACCAGTTCCTGCACCTCTGCCCTTCCGCTTTCCTTCGGTCTTGCTTCCCGGTGCGGGACTCAGCTCATACAGCTTCATAATACTACACCTCCTTCTTTATGCTTCTTCCACTGTCAATAAATGTGATACTTTATTGATCATTCCTCGAATCTGAGGCGTATCCGCGTGTTCTTTCACATCGCGAATTTTTTTAAGTCCCAGTGCTGCTACGGTTGCGATCTGATCTTGCTTGCAACCAATCACACTCTTTTTCAGGGTAACCTTGAGTTTCGCCAATGTAAACCCTCCTTTACTTACAGTTCTTCCACTGTTTTGCCACGCAGACGCGCCACATCAGCGGCAAACTTCATGTTCTTAAGTCCTGCGATTGTTGCATCAACAACATTCTTCGGATTGTTGCTGCGAAGGGACTTCGTACGCACATTGCGAATGCCGGCAAGCTCCATAACGGCACGAACGCCGCCGCCTGCAATAACACCAGTACCTTCTACAGCGGGCTTAATGAGTACACGGCCTGCGCCAAATTCCCCGATGATTTCGTGGGGAACCGTACCATCTACCAGCGGAACAGTAATCATGTTCTTCTTTGCATCTTCAATGCCCTTGCGGATTGCATCCGGAATTTCTGCCGCTTTGCCGAGTCCGCTACCGACATGACCATTTTCGTCTCCAACAACCACTAAAGCTGTAAAACGGAAATTTCTACCGCCCTTAACAACCTTTGCAACACGGTTGAGGCAAACTACTTTTTCTTTAATATCTAATTCTGTGGGATCGATTCTGTCTGCCATAATGTCCCTCCTTCTTAAAATTCAAGACCGCCTTCGCGAGCGCCTTCAGCCAGCGCTGCAACGCGTCCATGGTAAATATAACCACCACGGTCAAATACAACCGCTTTGATGCCTTTTTCCAAAGCTACCTTTGCTACAAGCTTTCCTACTTCGCGTGCAGCATCAGCATTGCCACCGTATCCCTGAATAGCCTTATCCAAGGAGGAGGCTGCGGCCAGTGTTACACCCTTCTCATCATCAATGAGCTGAGCATAAATATGATTCAGGCTACGAAATACATTTAACCGCGGACGCTCTGCTGTGCCGACGATGTTGCGACGCAGACGGCCATGGCGTTTGATTCTTGCCTTATTGCTAGATGGCTTGTTTATCATCTCTTACTGCTCCTCTCTTAACCCTTGGCTTTACCGGCCTTACCCTCCTTGCGGCGGATATGTTCGGTTACATACTTAATACCCTTGCCCTTGTAGGGTTCCGGCAATCTCTTCTCACGGATGTTTGCGGCCACATGACCTACGAGCTGCTTATCTGCACCCTTTACAATAATCTTGTTCGGTGCCGGCACCTCAATTTCAATGCCCGCAACCTCGTCCATTTCTACCGGGTGGGAATAACCCAGGCTCAGAACGAGCTTTTTGCCCTGCATCTGCGCTCTGTAACCAACACCGTTGATTTCCAGTTCCTTTTGGAAACCTTCGGTAACACCAGTTACCATGTTGGCCAGAAGCGAACGAGTGAGGCCGTGCAGTGCTTTATGTTTCTTTTGCTCAGAAGGACGCTTAATGTTGATTTCGCCTTCCTTCACCTCGATAATCATCTCGGGATGAAGCTGCTGGCTGAGCGTGCCCTTCGGACCCTTTACCGTAACTGCGTTTGTTTCGCTGATTTTAACATCAACGCCGGCCGGTACGGCAATAGGCATTCTTCCTATTCTTGACATTGCGTCTCACCACCATTTCTTAAAATTACCAAATAAATGCCAGAACTTCGCCACCAACATGCATTGCACGCGCCTTCTTGTCGGTCATAACGCCTTTCGAAGTGGAAACAATTGCAATACCCAGGCCTTTCAGTACACGCGGAATCTCATCATGACCCGCATATACACGCAGACCAGGCTTGGAAATTCTGATAAGTCCGGACAATACCCGTTCTTTGTTTGCACCATACTTTAGTGCAATGCGGATAATGCCCTGCTTTCCATCATCTATAATCTGATATTTCTTGATATACCCTTCTTCGCTGAGAATCTCCGCGATGGACTTCTTCATATTCGAAGCGGGGATATCGACAGTTTCATGCCGTGCGGAATTTGCATTTCTAATACGCGTCAGCATATCAGCAATGGGATCTGTCAACTGCATGGTACTACCTCCTTTTCGTAGCTTTAAATTACCAACTTGCCTTCTTTACACCAGGAATCTGCCCTTTGTATGCCAATTCCCTGAAGCAAATACGGCAAATGCCGAACTTTCTCAGGTATGCGTGGGGTCTGCCGCAGATTTTACACCGTGTGTAAGCTCTTGTGCTGAACTTGGGTGTGCGCTGCTGCTTTAAAATCATGGATTTCTTTGCCATTCTTCAGTTCCCTCCCCTCAGTTTTTGGCAAACGGAGCGCCCATAAGTGTTAAGAACTCACGCGCTTCTTCGTCGGTTTTGGCAGTGGTAACAAAAATGATATCCATGCCTCTTACCTTATCAATCTTATCATATTCGATTTCCGGGAAAATCAGCTGTTCCTTAATACCCATGGTATAGTTACCACGACCATCAAAGGAGTTTGCGTTAATGCCGCGGAAATCGCGAACGCGGGGAAGCGCTACATTGAAGAGTCTGTCAACAAACTCATACATTTTTTCGCTTCTGAGCGTTACCTTACAACCAATGTTCATGCCCTGTCTGAGCTTGAAGTTTGCAACGGACTTCTTTGCTTTTGTTACAACCGGCTTCTGGCCTGTAATCTTTGCAAGGTCGCTGCAAGCAGCTTCAATTGCCTTCGGGTTTTCCTTCGCCTCACCAAGACCTATATTAATAACGACTTTTTCAAGGCGCGGGATTTGCATCGGACTCTTGTAAGCAAACTTGCTCATCAGTGCCGGTGCCACTTCTTCTTTGTACTTAATCTGCATTCTGGACATTTGCATTCCCTCCTTTCACTAATCGTTAAAGGTCTCATTGCAATGCTTGCAAATTCTTACCTTCTTGCCATCTTCTAAAACTTTTCTTGCGATACGGGTTGTTTTATTGCATTTCGGACAAATGTGCATAACCTTGGAAGCATGGATTGCGGCTTCCTGCTTTACAATGCCGCCAACCTCGCCCTGCTTACGGGGCTTCGTGTGCTTCGTAACCATGCCCACGCCCTCAACAATAACTTTTCCTTCAGAAGGAAGCACTTCTAAAACCTTACCGGTCTTATTCTTGGAAGCGCCTGCAATCACCTTGACCATATCGTCTTTTTTAATGTGCATTTTCATGGTGCTACCTCCTTAAAGTACTTCCGGTGCCAAGGATATAATCTTCATATAGTCCTTGTCACGGAGCTCACGGGCAACCGGGCCAAATATACGGGTACCTCTCGGGTTTTTATCTTCTCTGATGATAACAGCTGCATTTTCATCAAAACGAATGTAGCTTCCATCAGGTCTTCTTAAACCTTTTACTGTACGAACAACAACGGCTTTTACAACTTCGCCCTTTTTAACAACACCGCCGGGCGTTGCTTTTTTAACCGAAGCTACAATTACATCGCCAACATTTGCATATCTTTTCAGTGAACCGCCCAGACAACGAATGCACATAAGTTCCTTCGCGCCTGTGTTGTCGGCCACTTTGAGCAGCGTCTGCTGTTGAATCATTTGCGCTCACTCCTTCCGTGCGATTATCTCGCCTTTTCTACAATCTCAACTAATCTCCAACGCTTGTCACGGCTTAAGGGTCTGGTTTCCATAACCTTTACCTTATCCCCCACGCCACATATATTCTCGGCATCATGTGCCTTAAGCTTATATGTTCTCTTTACAATTTTCCCATAAAGCGGATGCTTTACATGGTTTTCAATGGCAACTACGATTGTCTTGTCCATCTTATCGCTGACAACCATACCAATTCTAACCTTACGCGCATTTCTTTCAGCCATTTCGCTTCCTCCTTTCATTAAACGGTCTCGCTTTTAAGCTCTTGCTCTCTCAATACCGTCTTAATCCGTGCAATCGCCTTCTTGACTTCTGCGATGCGCATCGGATTCTCCAATTGGTTGGTAGCGTGCTGAAAACGCAGGTTAAAAAGCTCCTTTTTGAGATCCTGCAGTTTCGCCTGCAGCTCCTCAGCCTTCAAATCACGGATTTCATTAACTTTCACTGGAATCACCCTCCGTTTCCTGGGACTCGCGGGTAATGAACTTACACTTGATGGGAAGCTTGTGCATAGCAAGACGCATAGCTTCTCTCGCTGTTTCTTCACTTACGCCGCCAATTTCAAACAAAACACGACCGGGCTTTACAACTGCAACCCAGTATTCAGGCGAACCTTTACCGCTACCCATACGCGTTTCAGCGGGCTTTTCGGTAACCGGCTTGTCAGGGAAAATCTTAATCCAAACCTGACCGCCACGCTTAATGTAACGCGTCATCGCGATACGAGCAGCTTCAATCTGGTTGGAAGTAATCCATGCCGGCTCCAGCGCCTGAATGGCATAATCGCCGTATGCAATCTTGTTACCGCGCATTGCAGCACCTTTCAGTCTGCCGCGCATAACTCTTCTGTATTTTACTCTTTTAGGCATTAACATGTTTCTTGCCTCCCCCCGTCTTCGGCGCTTTCTTGGCTTCAGGGAGAACTTCTCCCTTGTAAATCCAAACCTTTACGCCAATCTTTCCGTAGGTCGTATCTGCCTCATAGAAGCCATAGTCAATGTCCGCACGCAGCGTCTGCAGCGGAATTGTGCCTTCATGATAGTGCTCTGTACGGGCAATTTCTGCACCGCCCAGGCGACCGGAACAAGAAGTTTTGATACCTTTTACGCCAAGACGCATTGCACGCTGCATGGTAGACTTCATTGCTCTTCTGAAGGAGGTTCTCTTCTCCAACTGTGCAGCAATGTTTTCAGCAACGAGCTGTGCATTTGCATCTGCGTTCTTCACTTCTACAATATTGATATTTACGCTTTTGCCTGTTAAGGCTTCCAGCTGCCCCTTCAGCTTGTCAATATCCGCACCATTCTTACCGATAACGATACCGGGCTTTGCAGCGTGGATAAACACTCTGATTTTGCTTGCATCCTTTTCAATTTCGATGCGCGGGATACCAGCTGCGAACAGTTTTTTCTTAATAAACTTTCTAATTTCCTGGTCTTCAATCAAATAATCGGCAAAGGAGCTGTCATCCGCGAACCAGCGCGAATCCCAATCCTTAATAACGCCAACTCTAAGACCATGGGGATTTACCTTCTGACCCATGCGCTCTCCTCCTTACTCTTTCTCCGAAACCACTAAGGTGATGTGGCTCGTTCTTTTATTGATTCTGAACGCCCTGC
>JAZSDW010000031.1:0-3487 GCA_045531355.1 Clostridia bacterium
TTAATATCAGGAAGGTTAACAGTAACTTGTCTGTCAAAACGACCGGGACGGAGCAACGCCGGGTCTAAAATATCCGGGCGGTTCGTTGCCGCAATAATAATAATACCTTCGTTGACACTAAACCCATCCATCTCCACGAGAAGCTGGTTTAAGGTCTGCTCTCTCTCGTCATGTCCACCACCAAGGCCCGCGCCGCGATGACGGCCGACAGCATCTATTTCGTCTATGAAGATAATGCACGGCAGATTCTTTTTGGCCTCATTAAATAAATCACGCACGCGCGACGCGCCAACACCGACAAACATTTCTACAAAATCACTACCGCTGATACTGTAAAATGCCACGCCGGCTTCTCCGGCCACGGCCTTTGCCAGTAATGTCTTACCGGTTCCGGGAGGACCGACAAGTAATACACCCTTCGGGATTCGCGCTCCAAGCTCTAAAAATCGTTTTGGCGCCTTTAAAAAATCAACAATTTCTTTCAGTTCATGTTTTTCTTCCTCTGCACCTGCAACATCTGCAAAGGTCTTTCGGGAAGCCTGATCCGTCATTTTCCTTGCGCGACTTTTCCCAAAGGAGGACATTTTTCCTCCCCCACCTTGTTGTTGCATCATGATGAACCAGAATACGGAAACGACCACAACGATTAAAATTGTCGGTAAAATAGAGAGCCAGAATGGCATGGGCTCCGGCGGTGCATATTCAACCTTCAAGCTGCCATTGGCCATTTGTGTATGAATAGATTCGCCGGCATAAAGCGTAATATCGTTTGCCGAAACTACCGGCACTACCACCTCTTGTTTGTTCTCCTTTAAAGTGGCAATGATCTGTTGCTCCTCTATAACGAGTTTTTCAACCTTTTCTGTCTCCAACCAAGATACAAGTTCTGAAAAACTTGCATTCATGGTGATGTCCGCACCTAAAAAGTTCCACAAGAGCAGAACTGCAACCATCAGCAATATATAAAAGCTGATACTTTTTAGCTTCTTTGGCATTCTCCCATCTCCTTATCAATCACTAAAGATTCTCAATCTTTTTCATAAATCTCACGCTTTAAAATGCCTACAAAAGGAAGATTTCTATACTTTTCTGCATAATCCAATCCATAGCCGACAACAAATTCATCCGGAATATCAAATCCGAGGTAATCCGGATGAATATCCGCTATCCGTCGGTCCGGCTTGTTTAAAATAGTACAGATTTTCACGCTGTTTACACCGCGGTGCAAAAGAAGTCCTTTCAAATGATTTAAGGTAATCCCGCTATCCAGAATATCTTCCGCAATCAAAATATCTTTTCCTTCCACCGGTTGATCCAAATCCTTTAAGATTTTAACAACTCCGCTGGTTTTACTGGACGCACCATAGCTGGACACCGCCATAAAATCCACCGACGCCGGAATTGTAAGTCGTCGGAATAAATCCGCAGCAAAAACAAACCCGCCTTTTAAAACTGAAACAATCAGAAGGTCTTTTCCTGCATAGTCAGCAGAAATTTGTGCTGCAAGCTCCTTAACCTTCTTTTGCAATTCTTCCTCAGAAATAAGTATTCTTTCAATGGCCTGCATCATAAGTATATCCCTCTTTCTATATTTTAGACATTATCAATCGGTTCTATGGAAACCGAAATGTATTGCTCGTTGTGTGGAACAAAGTTTCGGCTCCGCCGCATATTCCCCACCGCTGCAATTTCATTCCCGGACACCAGAATCGGAATTTGATCCCGAAGCCTTTTGGGAATTTTCATGTCTATAAAAAAGTCCTTTAGTTTTTTCTTTCCTCCCATTCCTTCCGGATAAAAGAAATCTCCCTCTTTTCGCGTCCGGACTAGATATTCCCTCTTTGCAAGCATCATCCCTCCTTCTCCGGCCGTAATTGCATATTGTCCAAAGACGATGCGGCCGGCTTCCGGCAAAAGCACAGGTTCTGGTATAATTTCCTCTTTGTTATAAATCGAAATGCGTGAATATTCTCTTTCTGCAATCCAGCCACCGGATAAGCATATGCGTGTTCCATTCGAGGCCCGCAATAAATGCAAAATCTGCATGACATCCGTATAGCAAGAAAAAGCTGAATATACCACACGCCGTTGCAAAGCCTCGGGAAGTGTTGCAAGCTCTTTTATTAAAAATACGATACGATTTTTCTCTTTGTAAACAATCCCTTCCGTATTTACAGAATTCTGTAAAAAGGCATTTTCACACTGTAGAACTTCAATCATTCGTGTTGCCGTGTCTAAAAACGAGGGGTTAATTTCCTCGATTTTTGGAATTAGCTCCTTGCGGATTTTGTTGCGTGTGTATTGTGTGTCCTGGTTGGTTTTATCTTCTCTCCACTTAAGTTGATGCTCAAGAAGATACGCCTTGATTTCTGCGCGTGAAAAGCGCAAAAGCGGACGACAAATTCCATCTTTACGCTTTTGCGGAATTCCACAGAGCCCTTCCAGACCGCAACCGCGAATTAAATGTAAAAACATGCTTTCTACGGCGTCGTTTTTATTATGCGCCGTTAGCACAGCATCCGCTTTTAAAGAAGCAAAAAATGTATACCTGACCATTCTTCCGGCAAGCTCAATGGATACGCCCTCTTCTCGTGCTTTTAAGGACACATCCGCTTTGTGTAGCACAAAGGGAATGTTCCATGCATCACAACAGGCGGCAACAAAAGCCGCATCATCGTCTGCCTCCTCCCTGAGTCCGTGATGAACATGTGCGCAAATGATGGAAAACTTCCAAATGCGCTGCAGACGATATAGAAGGTGAAGAAGGCATATTGAATCAGCACCGCCGGAAACTGCGGCGACAACCGTATCTCCTTCTTTAAAAAGGCCATTCTTTTGAATTTCTTCTGCAAAACGATTAAAAAGCAAGCTTTCCCTCCACTTAGTGTACCGTATCCGGCTCCATAAATGTTGTATATTCGCCGCGCCATATAAGGTCAATTTTCCCGGTTGAACCGTTCCTATGTTTGGCGATGATACACTCTGCTAAATTCGCCTCTTCCGGCGAAACCTCATCCCCGGTCTTTCGGTTTAAGAACATAACAATATCCGCATCCTGCTCAATAGCACCCGATTCACGAAGGTCGCTCAAAATGGGCTGGTCACGCGTGACCGATGCGCGCGAGAGCTGCGAAAGTGTTAAAACCGGAACCTCCAGTTCCTTCGCCATAATCTTTAATGAGCGCGAAATTTCAGAAACCTCCTGTTGACGGCTTTCTGCTTTTTTTCCACCCTGCATGAGCTGTAAATAGTCAATCACAACCATGCCGAGGCCTTTTTCAAGCTTTAATCGCCGACATTTTGCGCGCATTTCCGACACAGGAATATTCGGTGTGTCGTCGATATAAATCGGTGCTTTTACAAGGCCGCCCAGGGCATGCGCGATTTTTTTCATGTCTTCGCCCGTAATATTACCGGTCCGGAATTTCTCACCTTCAATTTTAGCGTCACTCCACAAAAGACGATTAGCAAGCTGCTCTTTGGACAT
>JAZSDW010000032.1:0-6125 GCA_045531355.1 Clostridia bacterium
TAGAAATCAGCACCCATAATGTCCATCTTATTTACATAAGCCATTCTGGGAACCTTGTACTTATCTGCCTGTCTCCAAACATTTTCCGACTGCGGTTCAACGCCGCCCTTTGCGCAGAAGACGGTTACGGAACCATCCAGAACGCGCAGGGAACGCTCTACCTCTACTGTAAAGTCAACATGCCCGGGCGTATCAATAATATTGATACGATTCCCCTTCCACTGTGCCGTGGTAGCAGCAGAAGTAATGGTGATACCACGCTCCTGTTCCTGCTCCATCCAGTCCATTGTTGCGGAACCTTCGTGTGTTTCGCCGATTTTGTGCACACGGCCAGTATAGAACAAAATACGCTCTGTTGTTGTTGTTTTACCAGCATCAATGTGCGCCATAATTCCGATATTTCTTGTTTTTTCAAGTGAAAATTCTCTCGGCAAACCTTCTCCTCCTCTCGCCAAGACTTTTGTAATGACACATTTTGTGTCCTTTTCGTCTTACTTCAAACTCTGCCCAAGGCCAAAGGGCCTTGGGCCAGAGACAAAGTTTACCATCTGTAATGTGCAAACGCCTTATTGGCCTCTGCCATCTTATGGGTATCTTCACGCTTTTTAACAGCTGCACCCATATTGTTCGTTGCGTCTAAAATTTCGTTTGCAAGACGCTCACGCATGGTTCTCTCGCTTCTTGCGCGGGAGTACAAGGTCAGCCAGCGCAGACCAAGGGTCTGGCGTCTTTCCGGACGCACCTCAATCGGCACCTGGTAAGTAGCACCACCAACACGGCGTGCCTTAACCTCCAGAACAGGCATAATGTTCTCCATTGCCTGCATAAATACTTCTACAGGCTCTTTACCAGTCTTTTCACGGATAATATCAAAAGCATCGTACACAATTTTCTGTGCAACGCCCTTCTTTCCGTCCAGCATAATGTTATTGATAAGACGTGTTACAATCTTATCTCCGTAAAGCGGGTCCGGCAAAACATCTCTTTTTGCAATAAAACCTCTTCTCGGCACTTTACTTCCCTCCTTCATTATAATTTATGAATTCACAGGTACTCAAAGCTTTGCTTTGTCAGCGCAACGCGAGTTTATATACGGCAGACTTTATGCTGCCGAAAAAACCGCATCGCACGCGGCAGGGTATCCTGTCCCCGCCTTCGCACTTCCGGCGGTATTACTTCTTGGGTCTCTTCGCGCCATACTTACTTCTGGACTGCTCGCGCTTTGCAACCCCTGCGGTATCGAGAGTACCTCTGATGATGTGATAACGCACACCAGGGAGGTCCTTAACTCTGCCGCCGCGAATCAGAACCACGCTGTGCTCCTGCAGGTTGTGTCCAACACCGGGAATGTAGGAAGTTACTTCAATCCCGTTGGAAAGACGCACTCTTGCAATTTTACGCAGTGCGGAGTTCGGCTTTTTCGGCGTCATGGTCTTTACCGCTGTGCATACGCCGCGCTTCTGGGGAGAATTTAAGTCTGTCATCTCTTTCTTCAGAGAGTTCAGTCCCACCAAAAGTGCCGGTGCAGTCGACTTGGTAACGCTTGTTTTTCTGCCCTTACGGACTAATTGGTTAAATGTAGGCATTCTTGCACCTCCTTGCCTTTAGATTCTATAAAAACGGCTTCGCCGCATCATAGCATGGCTATGTGGCGGTAGAGCTTCCACCGCCACAATTTTTATTTGAGAAGCACCGCGACCGCTGCACCCACATCGATGTTGCAGGCTTCGCCTAAAACCTGACAGCTTTCGCAGTATTCCACAGGCACCCCTTGTGCCTCACAGGCACTTACAAACGGCGTTGTGACATGCACATCCGCATCCATCGACACGAATGCCTTCACCACTTCCGCTTCCCGGACTGCCTTCAAAGATTGTTTAAAACCAACAATTTTTTTGTCAGTTTTTAGTTCTTCTAACATAATCTTCCTCTTGTTTTCCCTTTTTTTCAGGGAAAGAAACGCATGCAGAATGCCGAAAAAACGGCATTTTTCTCATACATTTGGTAATTATACCACAATTTTTACCGTATGTCAAGATAATTTGCATCGAATTCATCAAAGAGCTGATTGTCTGCTTTTGGCTCTACAACGACATCTCTGTATCTCGGCATACCAGTTCCTGCCGGAATCAATTTACCAATGATAACATTTTCCTTCAGGCCCTGCAATGGATCAATTTTGCCCTTAATAGCGGCATCGGTCAGAACACGGGTTGTTTCCTGGAAGGATGCTGCAGAAAGGAACGAATCAGTTGCCAACGAAGCTTTGGTGATACCCAGAAGAATATCTTCGTATTCCGGCACGGCCTTTCCTTCTGCTTCGGCCTTCTTGCAAAGTTCCTCAAAGGCCAGCCTGTCTTCCAGCGCACCCATCAGGATTGTGCTGTCGCCGGATTCTTTTACACGGACCTTCTTCATCATCTGCCGTACGATAACCTCAATGTGCTTATCGGAAATATCAACACCCTGCTGACGATATACGCGCTGTACTTCCTGAATGATATACTGCTGTACCGCGGCTGCACCGCTGATGCGCAGAAGGTCATGCGGATTGAGCGAACCTTCTGTCAGGGCCGTGCCCGGCTCTACAACATCTCCCTCTGCTACCTTCAGCTTGGAGCCATAGGTAATGAGGTAAGAAGCCGAATCGCCTTTTTCATCGTCAGTAATCGTAATTTCGCGTTTTTTCTTGGTTTCGTCAATATGCACCGTACCGCCGTTTTCGGAAAGCACGGCAAGGCCTTTCGGTGTTCTGGCTTCGAAAAGCTCAACAACACGGGGCAGACCCTGTGTGATATCGCCACCGGCAACACCGCCCGTATGGAAGGTACGCATCGTAAGCTGTGTTCCCGGTTCGCCGATGGACTGCGCTGCAATAATACCAACGGCTTCGCCCACATTGACAAGATCACCGCTTGCAAGGTTTGCACCGTAGCACTTCGCGCAAACACCGATTTTTGCATGACAATGGAGAACGCTGCGGATTTCGACCGCGGTAATACCCGCTTCCTCGATTGCATGCGCCGCATTTTCGCTGATGAGCTCGCCAACCGGCGCCAGAACCTCTCCCGTCTCGGGATGTACAACATCCTTCGTAGGAACGCGGCCCAAAAGGCGTTCATGTAACGGCTCAATTACGGCGTTTCCATCCTTAATGGCAGAAACGGTAATGCCTGCTTCTGTTCCGCAATCGTCCTCACGGATAATAACATCCTGGCTAACATCAACAAGGCGTCTTGTGAGATAACCGGAGTCCGCCGTACGAATAGCGGTATCTGCAAGCCCCTTACGGGCACCATGTGTAGAAATGAAATATTCAAGAATGTTCAGGCCTTCACGGAAGTTTGCACGAATCGGAACCTCAACCGTGCGTCCCTGCGTATCCGCCATAAGACCACGCATACCAACGAGCTGACGAATCTGGTTTACGCTACCGCGAGCACCGGAATCGGCCATCATGTAAATCGGGTTAAACTTATCAAGTCCCTTCATGAGCGCATCGGTTACATCGCTTACTGCGCCTTCCCAAGTCTTGATGACGCCTGCATACCGCTCTTCATCCGTCAGGATACCGCGGCGGAACTGCGCTTCAATCTTATCAACTGCAACCTCGGCAGCAGCGAGAATATCCTTCTTCTCTTCCGGAACCTTCATATCGGAAACAGCGATGGTAATAGCTCCCTTTGTGGAATATTTATACCCCATTTCCTTAATTTTATCCAGAAGAATTGCCGTTTCTGTGATGCCATGTACCTTAATGCACTTGTCAATAATTTTGCCGAGCGCACTTTTACCGGCCAGGAACTCCACCTCAAGTTTCAGCGCGTTTTCGGGCTTGCTTCTGTCCACCAATCCCAAATCCTGCGGAATATTTTCATTGAAAATAATCCGGCCGACCGTGGTGTCAATCATGCCTCGTTTTACTTCGCCGTCGATTTCCTTTTCATTTATAACACGAATCGGCGCATGAAGGCCAATTACATCGTTAGCATACGCAAGCTTTGCTTCCAAGAAGGACGAAAACGCCTTGCCAGCACCCTTTTCATCCTCTTTGATGAGTGTCAGGTAATAACTACCTAAAACCATATCCTGTGTCGGCGTTGTGACAGGCTTTCCATCCTGCGGCTTTAAGAGGTTGTTTGCAGAAAGCATCAGGAAGCGTGCTTCGCTTTGTGCCTCCGGAGAAAGCGGCACATGCACTGCCATCTGGTCGCCGTCAAAGTCCGCATTGAACGCCGAGCAAACCAGCGGATGCAGCTTAAGAGCACGACCTTCCACCAGTACCGGCTCGAATGCCTGAATACCCAATCTATGCAGGGTAGGTGCGCGGTTCAATAACACAGGATGTTCCTGAATTACATCCTCCAGCACATCCCAGACTTCAGGACGCACACGCTCTACCATACGCTTTGCGCTCTTAATGTTGTGCGCAAGGCCACCCATAACAAGCTTTTTCATAACGAAGGGCTTAAACAGTTCCAGCGCCATTTCCTTCGGCAAGCCGCACTGGTAAATCTTAAGTTCCGGACCTACAACGATAACCGAACGGCCGGAATAGTCGACACGCTTACCCAGAAGGTTCTGTCTAAAGCGCCCCTGCTTACCTTTCAGCATATCGGAAAGAGATTTTAGGGCCCGGTTGCCGGGGCCGGTTACAGGTCTGCCACGGCGGCCATTATCGATAAGGGCATCTACCGCTTCCTGCAGCATTCTCTTTTCGTTTCGTACAATAATATCCGGTGCGTTTAAATCGAGCAGTCTTTTCAGACGGTTGTTGCGATTGATAACGCGCCGATACAGGTCGTTTAAGTCTGAGGTCGCAAACCGGCCGCCATCCAACTGGACAAGCGGGCGAATTTCCGGCGGAATGACCGGAATTGCTTCCAGAATCATCCATTCCGGGCGGTTCCCGGAAGCACGGAAGGCTTCCACAACCTCAAGGCGCTTGATAAGACGCACCTTTTTCTGTCCCTGCGCTTCTTCAACCTCTGTGCGCAGCTCTTCGGCGAGTACATCAAGGTCAATTTCAGCAAGCAGCTCGCGAACCGCTTCCGCACCCGTCTCTGCGCGGAAAGCGTTACCGTACTTTTCTTGTAGCTCTCTGTATTCTTTCTCCGACAGGATCTGTGTCTTTTCAATTTCGTGTGCCTTGCCGGGGTCAATTACAATATAGGCCGCAAAATACAGAACCTTTTCCACCTCGCTCGGTGAAATGTCCAGCATCAGCGCCAGCCTGCTCGGACTGCCCTTAAAGTACCAGATGTGGCTTACAGGGGCCGCCAGCTCAATGTGACCCATTCTCTCACGACGCACTTTTGCGCGCGTTACCTCGACGCCGCAGCGGTCACAAACAATACCCTTAAAACGAATTCTCTTATATTTACCGCAATGGCATTCCCAGTCCTTTGTGGGGCCGAAAATACGCTCGCAGAACAAACCGTCCCGCTCCGGCTTTAGTGTGCGATAATTAATTGTTTCCGGCTTTTTGACCTCTCCTCTTGACCATTCGCGGATTTTTTCGGGGGAAGCCAACCCAATCTGTATGGCATCAAAGGTATTAAACTCCAACATTTGTCGAACCATCCCTTTCTATATTATCGCGGCAAGCGTCTGCCGCTTCTAAATTGCTGCACGACTTTTTAGAAATCCTCGTCGTCATCCTCATCAAAGTCGTCTAAATCCGCGGTTAAATAGCTATCCAGGTCGTCGTCATCGTCCTCCATAGCCGGCTCATCATTTCCAAGGCCCAGCGCATCCATAAGGAGCGCATCCTCGTCTACTTCGCTATAGCCCGCTCTTTCAAAGGCACCTGCTTCGCCCTCAACGCCCTCGCCCAGATCCTCCGGCATGATGTCGTCCATTTCCTCATCAGCCGCTTCGCCGAGGTTAACCTCCTCGCCGGCCGCATTTAAGACCTTCACATCCATCGCCAGACTCTGCAGTTCCTTCAGAAGGACCTTGAAAGATTCCGGAATGCCCGGACTCGGTACATTCTCGCCCTTTACAACGGCCTCGTATGTCTTAACACGCCCTACAACATCGTCGGACTTTACCGTCAAAATTTCCTGCAAGGTATAAGCCGCACCGTATGCCTCCAGCGCCCATACTTCCATTTCGCCGAAACG
>JAZSDW010000063.1:0-6915 GCA_045531355.1 Clostridia bacterium
GTGGGAATGTTTTTCCCCACAAAATCCGGGCGAATCGGCAATTCCCGATGCCCCCTGTCCACCAGCGCCGCAAGTTTAATGCGGGCAGGGCGTCCGAATCGCATCAGCGCATCGAGCGCCGCGCGCGAAGTGCGGCCGGTATAAATGACATCGTCCGTCAGAATCACATCCAGGCCGGTAATATCAAAATCAATGCTGCTTTTCGATACAATCGGCTCCGTGCCAACGGCCGACAGGTCGTCACGATACAAAGTGATATCCAGAACGCCGACCGGTACCGTAATGCCTTCAATCTGCCGGATACAGGCGGCAAGCCGCCTTGCCATCGGCACGCCGCGCGTCTGAATGCCGATAAGACAAAGCCTGTTTGCATCCTCGGTGTTTTCCAAAATTTCATGGGCGATGCGCTTCAGGCTTCTCCCTAAAATATTTTCATCATATAATACGGATTTCAGTTTCATGGTTCTGCTTCCAAACTGCCTCGAAGGGCGCTTTTATTTTTTTGAAAATTTGTCGCTCCCAACGCCGCATATCGGGCACGCGTCCGGCGGCGTCGAACCCGCGTGCACATAGCCGCAAACGGTGCAGACATACTCTGTCTCTTTCGGCTTTTCTTCTTCCTTTTCAAAATCCTCTGTGCCATGCTTACAAATGGGGCAAATAAAGCCTTCCGGAAGCGTTTCGCCGGCATATACATACCCGCAAACGCGGCAACGCCAGCCTGCCGTTTTCGGCTGTGGCTTGATTTCTTTGTGGTACTGCGCATAGGTACAAGCCGGCATGTCAGACAAAACCTCGCCGTCCGTCACCGTACCAATAAAAAGAATATGGCTCCCCAAATCGTGCGTTGCATCTACGCGCACCGAAAGATAGGCATTTGTCCATTTTGTAATATACAAAAGGCCGTTTGCACTCCGCTTTGTCGCGTCAAAGCCGGAGAATTTGTCCGTCTCACGCCCGGATTGCATTCCAAAACGCGAAAAGACAGAAAATTCCGCGTCGGCCGACAGTGCAGAGAGATTAAACGCACCTGTTTTTTGTAAAAGCGCACAAGTGTAACTATCCCGAACAACAGAAATCGAAATTCTTGCGGGATTGGTTGCCACCTGCACGGCCGTGTTGATAATGCAGGCGTTATCGCCTTCGGGGGCTTTTACAGAAAGTACATACAAGCCATAGGTCAGATGATGCAAGACTTTCGTATCCATAAAGTCATCTCCTTTTTTACTTCTATCGCACCTCATCCAGCGTTTTGGCCTCGGTGTGCTCAACCGGTCTCCATACCACCTTTTTGAAAAGTGCAATTACGGAAATCGGCACATAGGTAAAGAGAAAAATCGGGAACAGGAAAAGGTACCAGAGGCGTTTCCCCGTTGGGCACTTAATGCGATCCCACTCCGTAATCACCGTCAGCGTTCCCATCAGCATAAAGACAAAATAGAAGCTTCCCAGCGCGCTCAAAATTGAACTGCCGGTTTGCATACGCACGGCGCCTCCGTCTCCGGATATGAAAAAGGACGCCCCATAGAGAACGAGGTTAATGAGAATTGTAAGCAAAGTAAACAGGTAGGCCGGTGCCACGGTCATGAACATATCAAAACATGGTAGTGCCTTCTTTTTCCCTATGAAAATATTCTTCCAGAGCTTTGTGCCGTAATTGGCCACAACCTGATAAAAGCCCTTTGCCCATCTGAGGCGCTGGTCCCAGGACTGCCGCATCGTGGTAGGCTGTTCGTCATATAAAACGGCGTATTCACAATAGCCGATTTTCTCGCCCGCGAGCACGCTGTCAATCGTAAACTCAATATCCTCGGTCAGAAGGTGGTGCTTCCAGCCGTTATTTTTCGCAATAATGTCCCGATGCACCAAAAATCCCGTTCCGGAAATTGCACAGCTGGAGCCGAGCCGCATCCGGGGATTATTCAAAAAGCGTGCCTCGCGCATAAACCAGAGGGCATACCCAGCGGAAATCCAGTTGTCTCCATAGTTTTTGGAGTTGCGATAGCTTGTTAAAATACGATGCCCCTTATCAAACATTTTATTCATTTCAGCAATAAAGTTTTCGTCGAGAAGATTATCGGCATCAATAACACAGTAGCCTTCATACGAATCGAAGGTTCCGTTTTCCATCATCTTCGAAAAAAGGTAGTCCAGCGCATAGCCTTTTCCAATCAGTTCCTTATTTTCGCGTTCATAAACAACGGCACCCATGTTCCGGCAGATTTCCGCCGTATCATCCGTGCAGTTATCCGCAATGACAATCACATCCAGCGCTTCCTTCGGATAATTCTGATTCTGGATGCTCTCAATCAGGTTTGGAAGCACCATCCGCTCATTCCGCGCGGCAATGATGACCGCAAAGCGATGATACGCCCCCGGCTCGCCTTCGATATGTACGGGCTTTCTGTAAATGAACCCGACGATTGCATACAGAACCTGATAGGCATATAAAAGTGTAAATATAATGAACACAATTAAATTAAAGATTCTCACAAATTGTTCCATTTCGTCACTCCTCCCGCATCGCACGGTTATGTTTTGGAAAAGAAAGCCCTAAGGCCCCCAACCTTAAAAAGTTTACCATAAATCACCCGGAAATGTCAAGCGTTTCCCCCAAAAATTCGTGTCTATAAAAGCTGTAAGGCTATCTCCGCAAGAAAAACGGCTATGCACGCTGCCGCAGCCACGAATAAAAGGCTTTTCTCGAAAAAGGCCGCCACAAGCGCCGCGATAAAGCCGACGGCAGCGCTTACTCGGCTCTCGGTTGCATAGAAAATGGCCGGCACCGTCATGACCGCCAGCACCGCATACGGCATATAGTATAAGAAGGATAGCAAAAACCGATTCTTGATTCTACCGCGCACCAATGTCAGCGGCAGCATCCGAATGAGATAGGTAACGCCCGCACAGACGAGCAGATACAGAAAAAACTTACGATCAGGCATCCTGCACCCCCTCTTCTACCGCAATCGGTGCACATACTGCGGCCACAGCGGCCGCAATTGCGGCGCAGAGTATGATGGAAATCCCGTCGGGCACCTTTCCGAGCTGCGGCACATAATGGAAAAGACAACGCAGGAACACTGCGAGCAGTACGCATGCCCCTGCATGGTGGTTTTTCTTCGTACCCGGCACCACAATTGCAATAAACATTCCGTAAATTGCCACGCCCAGCGCCGAAACGAGCATGTGCGGCAGTACATCTCCCGCTGACGCGCCTAAAAGTGTGCCGAGGCTCCAGCCGAGATACGGCAAAAGAATCAGCCCGTACATATACGGCCGGGAGACAGTTCCACCCCTTGCAGTAGCCACGGCAAAGACCTCATCGGTATTCACAAAGGCCAGAAGAAACCGGTCCCGCCGCCGGATGTCCGCGCCAAAGGCTTGCGAAAGAGAGAAACCCATCAGTGCATAGCGGGCATTAATGACAAGCTGCACTGCCGCCAGCTCCAAAAGCGCGCCGCCGCCTGCGATAAGCGGCACCGCCGCAAACTGCCCCGCAGAGGTGACATTCGTCATTGAAAGGAGAAGCGTCTCCAAAACGCCGAGGCCGCTGCCGACTGCGAAAATGCCGAATGCGAAGGAGACGGAAAGATAACCAAGACAAATCGGCAGGCCGTCCCGAAGCCCCTCTCGAAATTGTTTTTTCATTCTTTTACCTCCTGCGATGACAAGTCTTCTTTCGTAATTCTCCTAATTTTATCATGTATATGTAAAAAAGTCAAATCCTTGCCACCCGTCAAAAAATAAATTCTGCCATTGGCAGAATTTATTTTTTACATGTTATATATCCATATATTTCAGAATCCCCGGCAAGAGGAACCCTTCACAGTTATACCGGTTATAATACTTAGTATGCGCCATTTCTGTAAGGCTTTCGGCATTTGCGACCGTAATGGGCGTCGACGCATGAAGAACGCCGTAAAGCTTCGCTAAAATGGCGGATTTCCCCTCCGCATAAATCGAAATGTCATCCGTGCCGAACTCTGCTTCCAATGCCCCAAACGCGTACTCCAGCTCAAAAAGGCGGAGGGCGCAAAGTGAATCATCGAGGAAGAACAAATCGTCGGCCAAACGATGTAATGCCGCATACAAGCTTTTGGCATCTGTGTAGGCCTTTAGCAGCGGCTCCGGCTCATTTTTACCAATCCCCGCAAGATCTAAAATAACTACGCGCTTTTTCTGGGCACAGAATCCTCGAATCGTTTGCATCCGCGTTTCCAGGTCGTCTGTTCCCTTGTCGAAAAGGCAAATCACAATAGGAAGCCTTTCGTCCTTCGTCTGATAGTCTCTAAACGAAATTGCAAATGTGGGAAGTTGCTTTTGGCTAAACCACATCAGCGGCGTAATTCCAAATCCGTATTCGAAAATCTCTCCGTTCCACGGGCGATGCACATGGAGCTCCACCGGCTCTCTCTTTTCATGCACACACTTTGCAAGATATGCCTTTCCCTCCGCCGCGTTGTGCAGTTTTTTATATGCCGCGAGCCGTTCTATATTTTCCTCATATGCGAATTTGGCATCCGGATAGTCCCGCTTGACCTGCCCCGATTTTGTCGCATGCAGTTCATGCACCGGGAGATCAAAAATCGCATCCGGAATGGAGGTTCGCGCCTCACCATTTAATACAGCAGCAAAAAATTCACCTGCCACCGCAGCAAGCGTTTCGGTGTAACGGTGTATACTCTTATCGACGCACATTTTAAGGTCGTCTTCCTTGTCATACATACCCCAGAACCGCTTGCTTTGTCTGAACACCTCCGCCGTGCCCTCTATGTGAAAAAAGTCACTATCCACAGCGAGCAGAAGCACCGGCTTTGGCGCAAAACAGAGAAGGCATTCGTGATGGTCAAACCCATTCGCCGTGGCGCCCATCCAGATTTGCTCGGCATCCTGCGCACCACCGCCATAGAGATACGCCTCCCGGCTCGTTACGAATGTGCCCGGCGCTGCCGCAACGATTCGTTCGTCACATACCATCATATGGCAAGTGGCCGTGCCGCCGCCGGAGTTTCCGGTAGCACCGATTTTATTCGGGTCCACCTCCGGTCTTGTCTCCAAATAATCGACCGCGCGCATCGCATCGGCAATAAAGTAGCGTGCGAGCGAATCCCCTGAGAGAACACATTGTCCACCGGCCATGCTATGGTCCAGCGTACGGTCAGGTACCATCGGTTCCGCAAAGCCCTCCTCCAGATAGCTGAGGCGTTCGCCCTGCCCTCTGGGGTCCATGCAAAGTACGATAAGGCCGGATGTGGCAATATGGCGTGCTACGCGCTGATACAGTGCAGACGCTTTTCCCTCGGCCATGTGGCCGCACTGAAAAAGAACTGCGCCGCACTTTTCTTTTCGTTTTTTGGGAATATAGAGCGTTGCCGTTACATAAACCGCTGGGCGCGCCTGAAAGATTACCTTCTCGATAATCAAATGCTCCTCTTCAATTACACCCGTCGTTTCCGCGCAAAGCGGCAGACTTTTATCGTATGGAATGCCTCCTAAAGCCTCAATAAATGCTTCGCGTTTTTGCTTTGTATATGCTTCAAATGCCGTCTTGTCTTTTATCGCGTCCCGCGCCGCATCCGCGCGGCGAAAAGCTGCTTCCGAACGGCGAAAAACATGTTGCGCAAGCTTATCGCGCATGTTATACTCAAAACGATTCGCATCCAAATCCTGTTGCCATTTTTGAATGTCCATCTCTTTCCTCTCCTTTCGCTTGCCTATGCCGCTTTCTTTTTAAGCTGCAAAAAGTGTACGGTTGCGCATACAAATATAGCTGCCCAAATAGCTAGATACAGGGGCAGAAGTGTTGTCTTTACTCTTTCCCTTAAAAAATGGGGCGATTATACTGTCGAAATACACCGGCATCATCTGCGAGTCTGTCGCCGCAAGAGAAACGCTGGTAGCTGCAACTCGCCATGTGCCGAATTTGTTCACAAGCGTTGCCCCGAACATGCCGGATAAAACGGTGCATCCGCGCACAAAAACATTCTAAAATTGGTGTACAATTTAGATATCCATTTAATTTTTTCGACATGCAAGCTTCAATTGCTCGATATTTATATCGACGATTTCAAGCTTTTCTTGAAATCATTCTAACACACTTACCAAAAAATTGCAATAGCTTTCGCGCCTTTTTACCGAAAACTTTGGCGGGGCTTCGCTTCACGAAAAGAAATAGCGCGATGGCAAAAAAAAGAAGACGGGCATGCGGCACGCACAAACTCTCAGATATAAAAAGAGCGGATACCTTTCCGTATCCGCTCTAAATCTATTCTGTATGCTTTGAGTTATTAACGAATGGTCGCAAAATCGGTAACCGCCTTAAGACCATCTAAAGAGTTCCAGCAGAAAGCACGAACATTGCTCTTTGCTTCTGCATCCGTCATTTTGACGGTGGGGTAATTTACAGATTTCAGCGGGGTGCCATTTATCGTGGTGTACTGACCTTCGTTCGTGTGACAATCCACACCGGCTACATCGCTGGCGCCGCCAAGCACGGCTGCATCGCCAACCTTAATGCCGGTCAGCTTTTCTTCACCGTTCACTATTTCGTAAGTGGCATAAATCATTCTGTCGGTCGAAAGCGCCTGCTTATCGCCATTCAGAACGGGAACGAGACAGGTGGCCTTTACATCTTTACCGGCTTTTATATCCTCCAGCACCTCAACAGGCTTTCCTAAATATGTCAGGTAAACCAACTGGAGACCCGACACTTTATCAGTCGTTAGGCAATCCGATAAATCCGGCACGAAATAACGAATTTCTTCCTCGTCAATTTTTTCTAAAGAACAATTGGAAATCTCCATCGTACCACCAACGAATGTGAAGCCCGGCATCAGTTCCAATAAGCTTCCCGGCGTCGTCACGACTAGTGCAACATGCTTCCATTCACCGTTTGTGCCCTTCAAATAGCTC
>JAZSDW010000087.1:0-16101 GCA_045531355.1 Clostridia bacterium
ACTGCACGCGGAAGCCGCGGTTTACCTGTACATTGCCATTATCATCCACCCACGGCACGCGGAACATAATCTGTCTCTCCGGCTCAACGAGTCTCTCTAAAAGTCCGGCCTTCTGAAACTCCGGATTCCGTTCTGTAACCAGTGCCAGGGACTGCAAAACCTCTTCAGCTGCCTGATGAAATTCCTTTTCACCGGGATTTCGCGCAATCAGCTCTTTCATTACATCTTCTACATACGACATTAAAATCCCTCCATTTACTCATAATATTGTATTATACTTTTTTTCCCATTTTCTGTCAAGCTTTTTTTTTACAAAAAATCCTGTTTTACCGAATTATTTTTGTAAAAAAGCTGCCTGGGAGGAGATTCCCAGGCAGCTTTCCTCTCTTCTCTATTTATGCAATCACGCGGACGCGCAGAACGCCGTCAATTTCCTGCAGTTTGTTTATCACTTCGTCCGGAACTTCGCTTGCCGTGTCAATAATGGTGTAGGCCCATTCGCCCTTGTTCTTATTGACCATATTTTCTACATTTTTATCCTGCAAAAGCCCCAAAAACTGGCTGAGCATATTTGGCACATTCTTGTGCGCAACCGTAATACGCAGAACGCCGGCTCTGGCACATTCGCAATTGGGGAAGTTAACCGAATTATGAATGTTTCCGTTTTCCAGATAATCAATCAGCTCTTTTGCTGCCATAATCGCACAGTTATCTTCAGATTCCGGCGTAGACGCTCCTAAGTGCGGAATCGGAATTACATTTTTCATGCTGAGCACTTCGTCGCTCGGAAAATCCGTTACATATACTGAAAGCTTTCCTTCTTCCAGCGCTGCGCCTACAGCCGCATTGTCCACCAGTCCGCCGCGTGCAAAGTTTAAAAGCCGTGCGCCGTCCTTCATGTTTGCAATCATACCGGCGTTTATCATATTCTTTGTGCTATCCAAAAGCGGTACATGCAGCGTGATGTAATCAGCTCCGGAAAGAGCTTCTTCCATGGAGCTTACAACATGCACATGTCTCGAAAGGCTCAAGGCCGCCTTTACCGAAAGATACGGATCGTAGCCGATAACATCCATGCCCAGCGCGTATGCGGTGTTTGCAACCATAGCGCCAATTGCGCCAAGGCCGATGACCGCCAGCTTCTTCCCTTCAATTTCCGGCCCGACAAACGAGGATTTTCCCTTTTCTACCATTTTGGCGACCTCGGCACCGTTTCCTTCCAGCGTTTTGGCCCAGGCAATTCCGTCTACAACTTTTCTGGAAGCCAGCAAAATGCCGGTGATGACCAGTTCTTTTACCGCGTTAGCATTGGCACCGGGTGTATTGAACACCACAATACCCTTTTCTGTGCATTTATCAACCGGAATGTTATTGACGCCTGCACCTGCACGGCCGATGGCCTTTAAATTCCCCGGCAGCTCCATCTCGTGCATCGAAAAGCTCCGCAAAATAATGGCATCCGGATTCTCGTGCTCGGTCGAAACAGAATACGCATCCGCATGAAAGCGGCTAAGTCCGCAATCTGCAATTTTATTTAACGGTTTTACTGTAAACATGTTTTTCACCCTTCTTATCGATTCTCTTCTTCAAATTTTTCCATAAAGGCCACAAGCTTCCGTACGCCTTCAATTGGCATTGCATTATAAATGCTGGCACGCATGCCGCCTACAGAGCGATGTCCTTTCAGATTTACAAGCCCTTCCAGCGCGGCCGCTTTAACAAATGCGGCATCCTTTTCGGCATCGCCTGTTACGAAGGTTGCGTTCATAAGCGAACGGTCTGCTTTCTCAACAGGTGCCTTGAAAAGCTCGCTTCTGTCTAAAAAGTCATACAAAATGGCAGCTTTCTCTTCGTTAATTTTCTGCATGGCCGAAACGCCGCCCATCTTTTCTACCCATTCCATAACGAGCTTGCACATGTAAATACTATAAGTCGGCGGTGTGTTGTACATTGAGCCGTTATCGGCATGTGTCTTATAGGTCAGCATTGTCGGCGTTCCTTCAATCGGCTCGCCAATCAGATCTTCGCGGATAATAACAATGGTAAGCCCTGCCGGCCCCATGTTCTTTTGTGCGCCTGCATACAAAACACCAAACTTTGTCACATCAATTTCTTCAGAAAGAATAATGGAGGAGATATCGGCTACAAGCGGTACTGCCCCGGTATCGGGCACATAAGTGTACCGTGTTCCGAAAATGGTGTTGTTATATGTGATATGAACAAAATCAGCTTCCGGATCGAAATCTGCCCTTGTCAGCTTCGGGATATAGGAAAAGGTTTTGTCTGCACTGGAGGCAACGCGATTCACTGTGCCAAATTTTTCACATTCCTCTGCTGCCTTTTTCGCAAACTGACCTGTGATTACATAATCGGCCTTCCTGCTCTTCTTCAAAAGATTCATCGGCACCATTGCAAACTGTGTGGAAGCCCCGCCTTGCAGGAAGAGTACCTTGTAATTGTCCGGAATATTCATCAGCGAGCGGAGAAGCGCCTCTGCAGATTCAATAATTGCTTCATAGGGCTTGGAGCGATGACTCATCTCCATAACGCTCATCCCTGCATCGCCGTACGAAAGCAGCTCTGCCGCCGCCTTTTCCAACGCTTCCAACGGAAGCATAGACGGACCGGCCGAAAAATTGTAAACTCTTTTGTTTTCCATTGTAATTCCCTCCGTAAAAGTACAAATTTGAAATTGTTGATTTTTTTAACCGCCTTCAGGCTTTTTCGTCTTTCATCTGTTTCTCTCTGAAATACCGTATTACATCCTGCCGCGTAATAATGCCAATAAATAAGTTCCGGTCATCTACCATCGGCACGAAATTCTGCATCTGCACGCGGTCAAGAAGTTCCTCCATTGTCACATCAATCCGTGCTGCCGGATTCCAATCCCGCCGAATGAATTCCGAAATCCGATGAGATTCCTGGGCATATAGGTCCCCACCCGTCTTTAAAACATGCCACAAAAAGTCGCCTTCGCTGATGCTGCCTACATATTGACCATCCGCCCCGATAACCGGGATGGCGGTATACCCTCTGTCACGCATTTTTTCAAGGCCTTGCCGTACGGTATTGTGTTCCAAAAGATATGCTACCGTGTTTTTCGCACGCAGCAACGAAATTACATTCATAAATTCCTCCGCGTTTTACGAAAGCGCCTTTACAAACGACTCAAGCCTGTCGAGGCCTTTTTTGATATTTTCCATGCTCGTTGCATATGACCAACGGACATACCCCTCTGCCATAAAGCCTTCACCCGGCACAACTGCAACCTTTGCCTTTTCAAGGAAAAGCTCTGCGAAGATAGCTGCGGAGGTAATCGTTTCCCCTTCATATTTCTTTCCGTACAGGCCCTCAATGTTCATCATAACATAAAAGGCACCGCTTGGCTTTTTGCAGGAAAGACCGGGAATAGAATTAATGCGGGAAACCATCAGGTCGCGCCGTTTTTTGTATTCTGCCTTCATTTCACAAACAAAATCCAGCCCGCCCTCCAGCGCGGCCACGGCTGCCTCTTGTGCAATAGAGTTCGGATTGGAGGTTGCGTGGCTCTGCACACTGGACATCAGCTTCGCAATATCCCCCGAAGAAGCCGTATATCCAATTCGCCAGCCCGTCATCGCAAAGGTTTTGGAAAGACCGTTTACGATAATGGTTCTCGCTTTGATTGCTTCTCCTAAAGCGGCGATGGAAACCCGCTCGCCCTCGTAAATGAGATGCTCGTAGATTTCGTCGGAAATAACAAACAGATCATGCCGGACGGCCACCTCGGCAATTTGCGCAAGCTCTTCACGCGAATACACCATGCCGGTCGGGTTCGAGGGGCTGTTTAAGACGAGCGCCTTTGTTTTGGGCGTGATCGCTGCCTCCAGCTCTGCCGCGGTAAATTTAAAACCATTTTCTTCGGTGGTTTTTAAGGGGCAAGGAACCCCGTCTGCAAGTTTTACCATTTCCGGATAACTCACCCAGTACGGCGCCGGAATAATCACTTCGTCTCCCGGATTTAAAATCGCACCAAACACATTCGTCAGCGAGTGCTTGGCGCCGTTGCTGACCACAATATCGGACGGTGCATAAGAAAGACCATTTTCAGTTTTTAATTTTTTACAGATGGCTTCCTTCAGTCTTAGCGTTCCTGAAGCCGGCGTATATTTCGTCATACCCTCTTCAATGGCACGAATGGCAGCTTCTTTAATATGGGCAGGCGTATCAAAATCCGGCTCGCCCGCTCCGAAGCCCACTACATCCATTCCGTCCGCCTTCATCGCCTTGAATTTGGAGTCAATCGTAAGCGTCGGCGAGGGGCTGATGGCGGAATACTTTTTTGATAATTGCATATGTACACCTCAAAATTTTTAGTCTTGTTATATCATACTATATTTTGGCGTAAAATGCAATAGCTTTTTTTCAGTTTTTCGCTTTTTTATGAAAAGTCCTTGTTCTGCAAACAAAAACAAAGGTCTGTCCATCGTGGACAAACCTTTTCTTTCCTTTTAACCCGCAAAATCTTCACAAAGTGCCTTTGCCTCCTCCAGACTCTGCACAGTATACCCCCTGCAAAGCGTTTCATAATCCTCCTGTCTAAGATGGTCCAGCTGAATGCCCTTCTCTTGCAAAAGCACCGTCTTTCCTCCCGGAAGCAATTCGTAAATACAGATTGTCTCTCCGGATAAGGTGAGCAGAAACCGGCTCTTTTCTTCCTTTGGCGTCGGCAATGGCGAAATCGGAAGGGTCGGCGTCGGCTGTGGCGTTCCTGCCGCCACGACCGCCAGATTGTCCTTCGGCATTTCCACGCGCTTCTCAGGTATATAAAAAGCAAAAAATCCTGCTGCCGTTCCAAGAAGGAATCCTACGCATAAAAGCGTAGCAATCGGCAAAAGTTTCTTCCATTCCATAAAAACCCCTCCTTCTCCTTTGATTTTGCCCCTTTTTTCCCTGTTTATTCTAAATTCTTTTGGTTTGTAATACTTTTTTAAAGGTTTTTGTTTATACTGTTGGTAGGAAAAACTTGGAGGTGTGTGCATTGTCTAAAAAGAAAATGCTGAAAACCTATCTGAAATATTTTGGAATTGCCGGCGGAATTTTGATGCTTATTTTCATTGGCGTTTTGGCAGGTGCGGTGTGCGGTATTATTTCGCGGTCTTCAGATTTCGATCTGCATAATCTGAATATGAATTTCACTTCCTTCGTGTATTATACTGACCCCGAAACCGGTGAAGCAAAGGAAATGGACAGGCTCTATGACAATGAAAACCGTATCTGGGCAGAATACGAGCAAATTCCGCAGTATATGAAAGATGCAGTTGTGTCTATTGAAGATGAACGCTTTGCGCATCATCACGGCTTTGATGTAAAGCGCATCATCGGTGCCGCCTTCAACATGCTGAAAAAGCGTGATTATGGCTATGGCGCCAGTACAATTACGCAGCAGCTTGTCAAAAACCTAACCGGTGATGATGAGATTTCTATTGCGCGAAAAATTCAGGAAATTTACAGGGCCACGCAAATTGAACGCGAGTTTTCGAAAGACGAAATTCTGGAGCTTTATCTCAATACGATTTATCTCGGCCAGCAATGTAACGGCGTACAAGCAGCGGCCAATGTGTATTTCGGCAAAGATGTCAGCCAGCTTACACTCGCAGAATGTGCTTCTATCGCCGGCATCACGCAGTACCCTTCGTACTATGACCCAATTGTAAATCCCCAGAACAATAAAGAAAAACAGGAAATCGTTCTGCAAAAAATGCTGGAGCTTAAGAAAATTACGAAAGCAGAATATGAAGAAGCAGTAAACGAAAAACTTGTCTTTGTGCAAAAAAAAGAAGACTCTGTTATTGCAAGCAACTCCTATTTTGTCGATGCCGTCATTGCAGATGTTTTAGAGGATTTGCAAACGGAAAAGGGATACTCGAAGCAAGTCGCCTTAAAAATGCTCTACTCCGGCGGCCTGCAGATTTATTCCTCTGTGGATATTGAGGTGCAGAAAGCGCTGGAAGAAATTTACGCTGATGAAAAAAACTTCCCCAAAACATCGGGTGATGTCCACCCGGAAAGTGCAGCGGTCGTCATCAATCCTGAAACCGGCCTTGTTGCGGGACTTGTTGGCGGGCGTGGCGAAAAAACGGCCAGCCGCACACTAAACCGTGCAACGGATACACTGCGGCAGCCTGGCTCTACGATAAAGCCGATTGCGGTCTATGCACCTGCGATCGAATACGGCCACATCATGCCGGATACCAGCATTGTCGACGGTCCGATTACAATTGACGGCTGGTCGCCCCGAAACGCCGGCGGCGGCTACTCCGGTCCCGTTTCCATCCGCACAGCGGTCGCACGATCTCTAAATACGGTGGCCGTAAAAGTGCTGGATAAGATTACGCTGGATGCGTCCTATGACTTTTTGGAAAAAAACCTTGGGATTACCTCACTTGTAGAAAGCGAAACGCGCGACGGCAAGGTATACTCGGACAAGGTCTACCCCGCGCTGGCACTCGGCGGCCTTACCGATGGCGTTTCGGTGCTCGAAATGTGTGCCGCCTATGTGCCGTTTGCCAGCAAAGGCCTATACACAACTCCCTCCACTTATACAAAGGTGCTCGACCATAGCGGCGAGGTGCTTTTGGAAAATACTAGTGAAGATGTGAAAATTGCCATGAGTGAACAGACAGCCTACCAGATGACGCAGCTTCTGCAGGGCGTCATCCGTTCCGGAACCGGTTCCGCAGCAAGGCTCGATACTCCTACCATTGCCGTTGGCGGAAAAACGGGAACAACCTCAAACGATAACGACCGCTGGTTTATTGGCTTTACCCCGTATTATGTCACAGCCGTCTGGTTCGGGTATGACCAACCGAAATCGTTAGGCTCTATCGGCTATAACCCAGCCATCCCCATCTGGCGTTCCATTATGAACGAAATTCATGCGGATAAACAGGCAAAAACTTTCCATATGCCAAGCAATATGAAATCTTTCGCTATTTGCAGTGCAAGTGAAAAAATAGCCTCCTCAGCATGCTTTAATGCTATCGACGGCAGCGAAGTGACCTACGCATATTTGGGAAATGCCCAACTTCCCGACGGAAAATGCACCCTGCATAAGGCATTTGTCATTTGCACAGAATCTGGAAAAATCGCCTCTGCCGGTTGCCCGAACACCCGTCAGATCGGCGCGCTCGGTACTTCGGATTCCGGCAGAGAGGGCTATATTTCTCCGGAAAGATGTACCCTCCATAATCTTCTTTATGCCCCAACGCAAGATCCCGTACCCGGACCTGGTGAAGTTGTCCCGCCGCCTGTCATAGACGAAGGTATAGAACGCCCCGACCGCGAGCAGCCACCTGTACCTACATCTGTGCCGGCGCCTGCCGCATAAAAAGACATAGAAAGCCCCTCCTTTGCATAGGCTAAACTGGTGACAAGCTTTGCTTGCACACATCGCCGTATGAGAGGACGGGCTTTTTTTGAAGAAAATTGCATTCCTTGTTTTATTTCTTTTCAGTATCTTGATTCTGTTTCCGTCGCTGGTGGCCCTCTCTTTTTCCGAACAAAAAGAGAAATCACGCACCACCGCGGTACCACAGGTTCCGGTTTTACATACAGATACAAACGAAATTGTCTGCGAAAATTTAGAGGACTATCTTGTGGGTGTTGTAGCAGCAGAAATGCCGGCCTCTTTCCATAGAGAAGCGCTCTGTGCACAGGCGGTTGCCGCACGCACCTATATTTTAAACCGCATGGAGTCCGGAGAAAAAAGCCCGGACCATCCGGATGCCGCCGTTTGCACAGACAGTACACATTGCAAAGCATGGTTTTCTAAGGAATACATGGAAGAAAGCCTTGGCGAAACATGGCTTTCGGAGAGCTACCCGAAAATTCTGGAAGCGGTAGAAAGTACAAGGGGCGAGATTCTTCTGTATGAGCAGATGCCGATTGTTGCCGTTTTCCATTCCACCGGAAGCGGAAAAACTGAAAATGCAGAGGATGTCTGGGGCGGTGCACTTCCGTATCTAAGAAGCGTGGAAAGTGCAGGCGACCTTGACTCTCCAAAATTTTCTTCCACAACGACAGTTTCAAAAGACGAAATTTGTAAAACATTAGGCGTTCTCATTCCAACCGTTGGCACATATACCCGGAGCGAAGGCGGGAGCGTGCTGGCCGTAGATATCGGTGGTTTTCTCTTTAAAGGCACAGATATCCGCAGTTATTTTCACTTGAATTCTGCAAATTTTGAAATTGAGGAAACGGAAACGGACTTCATTTTTCATGTAAAAGGAAACGGCCACGGCGTAGGCATGAGCCAATATGGCGCCAACGGCATGGCCCAAAGCGGCAGCACCTATCCAGAGATTCTTAAGACCTATTATACTGGCGTAGAGATTGAAAAAAAGTGGTGAATTATATGAATTTAAACACCAAAACGCCTGCCAGCATCATGGCAAGACCTATATATTTCCCGGTTGTAAAAGCAATCTGCTGACTTTCCAAAAGCCCGAACGCATCAATCCCTGCTGCGACCAGAAGCTGCGAAATCAAAATGATGGAAATTGCAACTGTAGGGCTTTGATGGCGCATGGCGAGCATGACGGTTATCGTAATGACAAGGCCAAGCGCACCGCCTGTTAAATACACCTTGTCGGCCGACAGCAGCGCCCCCAGGCTCCCCTTTCCAAAAATAAACATCACAAGAAGCGATAAGATAAACGCCGTCCCCTGTACGAACGCGTTGGCTTCAAAAAGCCCCGCTTTTTCACCGAGCCTTGTATTGATAACGCCTTGAAAACTCATGGCCGCTCCCGCCAGAATTGAAAAAATAACACCGAGCATAAAATCACCTCGGTGTTATTTTTTGTTTTTTATTTAAATTTATGCTATTCCCAAAGCTTTTGGATATATTTTTTCTGATGGAGCAACTTACGGAAGCCCGTCATGGCAGAATAGGTCACAAGCAGATAGACGCGCCCCGTCTCTTTGCGAAGTGCCTCCAAAAATGCCTCGTTCGTCGGCAAAACCTCCAGAGTTTTAAAGCCCGCCACTTGCATGCGAACCGCCATATCATAAGCCCGCGTGCCACCGATTAAAACGCTTTTCACCTGCATTTCGGAAAGCCGTTCAAATTCCACATCGTAAATCCAGGAAACATCCTTTCCGTCTCCGACATTGTCATTTAAAAGGATTCCAATGGAAACCGGATTTCTATCCGGCAAGCAGGAAGAAATTGCCTCCGAAGCCCCTGCCGGATTTTTAACCAGAATCATGCGCACATCCGCGTTTTCAACCCGCATCGTTTCCTGCCGGCCAAACTTGCTTTTCTGTCCGGCGATTCCCTCTGCAATCTGTGCATTTGACGCACCCAAAACCGTAGCGCACGCCGCCGCACAAAGCGCGTTATACACATTATATGTCCCTGCCTGCGGAATCAAAATTTCCGCACCGCCAATGGTAACAAGCGAAGCGTCGGCAGATATCTTATGAATTTTCTCAACCGCAAGCTGCAGCTTGGGCCGATGGAATCCGCATCCCTTGCAAGCATAATCTCCCAGATGGTTAAAGGTCGAAAATGCAAAGGAAAATTCCGTATTGCAAGCTTTGCAGAACATGCCCTCTGCATTTGCCTTCGGCACAGTTTTCTCAGAAATCGGCACTGCAAATCCATAATAAAAGCGGTTTTGTTCGGGAAGAAAATCCCCAAAGAGTGCCTCGTCACCATTTAACACCAGCATAGCGTCCGGTGCATTTTTACAGGCTTCCTCAATAAAGGAAAGCGTTTGGTCCATGGTGCCATAGCGGTCAAGCTGATCGCAGAAAATATTGGTAACGGCGATGACCTCGGGCGAAATCTCGGCCGTAATGTGTCGCATATACGCTTCATCAACCTCCAGCACTGCATAGTCGCCCTTGACTTTGCGAAAAAGCGGGAATGCCTTTAGAAGGCAGGACACCACACCGCCCTTCATGTTGGCCCCGCTTGCGCTGCTGATTGCCCGCTTTCCTGTTTGTTTCAAGATGCTTTGCAGCATGGCCGTGGTAGTCGTTTTTCCGTTCGTTCCGGTTATAAGCACAACGCGATACCCGCAAACAAGGCGCTTTAAAATCGCCGGCCGCATTTTAAGAGCAATTTGCCCTGGTAAATTCGTGCCGCCTCCCAAAAGGCTGCACGCCCATCCGATTAATTTTGCGATCAGAATTACAATATAATCCACTTCTTATCTTCCCTTTACTATTTCTTCGCGTTCTTTCGGCGTCAAATGCCGCCACTTGCCTTTTGGCAGATGGCCAAGCTGCACATTTCCTATGGAAACGCGGGTAAGCCGCGTAACCTTGTGGCCAATAGCTTCTATCATCCGGCGTACCTGTCTGTTTTTCCCTTCCCGTATGGAAATCGAAATATCAACGCTATCCGGATACTGCCGGATAACCACAACCTTTGCCGGCGCCGTTTTCCCGTCCTCCAGCATTACGCCGCGGCGGAGAAGATTCAGCTTTCCGAGTGTCGGGAATCCCGGTACATGTGCAATATATGTCTTATAGATTTCGTTCTTAGGGTGCATCAGGCGATTGGCAAAATCGCCGTCGTTCGTTAAAATCAAAAGCCCTTCTGTATGATAATCCAGCCGACCGACCGGAAACAGGCGCGCCGGAATATCTGCTACAAGCTCCATCACAGTCGGCCGCTCGAAGGGATCATTCGTCGTAGTGACAAACCCATCAGGCTTATGGAGCGCGATATAATATTGTTTCTCCGCCACTGCGATTCTTTCCCCGTCTACGCAAACAACATCCGTTTCGGAGACCGAAATCCCTTTCTCCAGTATCTTCTTGCCATTTACGGTAACGCGGCCTTCCTGCACCAGCAAATCCGCACTGCGGCGGGAACAAATGCCGGCGGCGGCAATAAATTTATTGATTCTCATCCTTGCTCTCCGTTTCTTTAATGCTCTTATTATACTAAAAAAAGCAAAGAAAGTCAATGCTTTCTTATTTGGTATATCCATACACCTTTGCCGCCAGTCCCTCGGCAAAAATGGCCGGTGCCGTCTCCCAAGCCGATAATCCAAAGCTTACGGAAGCCTCGCCATCATTCACAAAAATTTCCGCGATGTCGCCATCAATAAAAGT
The DNA here is from genome assembly GCA_045531355.1 of Clostridia bacterium. Lineage (GTDB taxonomy): Bacteria > Bacillota > Clostridia > UMGS1883 > UMGS1540 > SIG447. The sequence goes on from JAZSDW010000087.1 coordinate 11,113, forward strand.
CTCGAGTTTTTCGGCATAAATCGGTATTTTCCATTGTCGCCCGTCAGTCTCGACAAAAAGGGTCTCCGGCGTTCCGCGGAAAGTGATTGTACCTACACGCGCCAAAAATTTTTCTTCTTTACGCAAAAGCAGAATGTAAAACGCATCGCCCTTTTCCCCTTCTTCAAAGGCAGCATACACCGATTTTATCGGTTTTGTGTATAGTCTGCCGCCACGGCTTTGAATACGCCGCGGCAGAGAAAGGACGCGTCCTTGAATTTTGCCCGTTATAATCTGTTCTTCCCCATTTTGGCAAGTTTGCGGGGCATCCCATTCCCCATAGGAAAGCACGCCGCTGCTTCTTACACGCAGATGTTTTCCGGAAAATGTACCGCGATACCATCGGGATTCACCCTGCGCCGATGCGGCCAGAGCCACACGGCTTCGCCCTTCGGGAAAGAAATCTGTATATTCTATCGGCGCGTTTATCTCCGTGCGCAGAAGCATTCCCCGTCTTTCCCACACGCTTTGTTCTTTCTGATAAAAAGCGAGGACACCGCGTCCTCTTATATAGTCTCCCAGCACCATTTCGGTTCCCGAGATACAAAAGCCGTAGCCTGCCCCTGTCTGCAAAACCGGTGTTTCTTCAGAAAAATGAATGAGATCCCGGCTTTGCACCCTAGAAATACACGCGGAAAGATTTTTCCCAGTGTAGTCTGTAAGCCGCCGCAAAAAATAGAGCTGCATCCGCCCATTTTCCTCTACTGCTGCACCTTGATACACACCGCCATGCCGGTAGCGCGTGTAGTGAAGCTCCTCTTGCGGAAACAAGACAAGCGGCAATGGCTTCAAATTCGTGATTTCCTTTCCCGCCGCGTGTCCCCAGCACATGAAATCTGCCGTTTCGGCGAAAGGATTCCACATGTAAAACAAATGGTAATTTCCATTCCAAAAGCAAAGTGCGGCCGGACCGCCGAAATAGCCTTGTGGCGGTGCAAAATGCAGACGATACGCCTTTTCCCGCGCCTTTAAAAACTTTACCCCGTGCTTTAAAAGTCCCTCTCCGCCATGTAAATACGAAAGGCCGATTTCGGCACCCCCTGTTTCCATGGTATAGACACAATCTTTTTCCAGCGAAAAGAGAAGATGGGCAAAGCGCCCGCCCCGCTTTCTTTGCAACCGGGTCCCGTTTTTCAAATAGACTTCTGCCGTTTCATCCGGCTCTACAACCGGAAAAACGGATAACGCCGTATAGTCTCCACTATAAAACTCCACGCATTTCTCTCCTGTTCTCAAAAAACGAAAAGGCCATTTTCCGCCGCCAGAGAAAGCAACGCAGGCCTTTTCAGAATATACGCGCAATCCGCCTTATCGGAAACGATTGCGAAAAGCTGACGGCGCCATTCCATATTTTTTCTTGAAAAGTTTTCCGAAGTAATCGAGGCTTGTAAACCCACTTTCAAAGCAAAGGTCGATGATACGCACCTCGCTTCCGGCGAGCTCGTCCGCGGCGTACTCCAGCCGTAAATTATTGATAAATTCGCTGATTGTGACATCCTTATATCGCCGCATGGAGCGCGCAAGATGCTCTCTCGTTTTACCACTGATGGCTATCATGCGCGGCAACCCTTCTGCAAAATTTTCCTTTTTTTCCATTTGGGCGCAAACACGCTCCAGCCATGCCGGCACACTACTTTCTGCCGCCCCAGCCATTCTTTCCACGAAAAGTGCAAGTACCTCGGCAAGGAAAAATCGAAGCGAAAGACAAAATGGCTCCGCCGAATGAAATCGCCGCAGTTCCTCAAGTATTCTCTGCCGTTGGCGAAAAGATAAACTCGAAATGGGTACGCGTGCAAAATCATGAAGCTTTTGCCGGAACGCTTCCCCTTCTTCGCCCAGATATGCAAAGAGAGCTTCCATGCTTTCCGTGGGCACCGAAAGGCCTAGAATACCTCCCTCTTCTTCGCACGAAAGCGCATAAATATCGCCGGGGCGGAGTAATATCAGCATGTTTTCCCTAAGCCGAAATTCCTCTCTGTTCACCGTAAAAGTGCCGGCATTCGTCATCGGCAACAGCACAGCATACGCCGTGCTCGTTTTCGGTGCGCGTTCGCTATCCGTAGATTCAAAATACGGATATTCCTCTTTATAGAGTTCCTGACTCTTCATAAAATCCCCCCTGCCAAAAAGACGACAGTACGGCTTTTTCTTTTATTATACCCTCGGTATCGCGCCTTGTCAAGAGATAGGTGTGTTTGTTTCCCTTTTCGCGCACTTTACCCCCGTCTTTTGAAAACAACATTTGACACAAGATACCCCATTGTAGTATACTAAAGAGGAAGGGAGGCCTGTCTATGCAGAGCTTTGCAGACATTCCGGAAGTCCTTAAAGATTTTCTGGTGCATCAGGAAGTTATTCTCGGCAAATCCGAACGCACCACGCAGGAATACTATTATGATTTGCGTACTTTTTTCCGCTATTTAAAATGCAAAACCGGGAAGGCAGACTTTGCAGATTTTGACAAAGTTTCGATTAGCGATATCACCGTTTCGGATCTGGAAGCCGTTACCCGAAACGATTTGTATGAATATATGTATTATATCTCCTCGGCAAGACAAAACGCGCAAAGCGCACGCGCGCGAAAGGTATCCAGCCTTCGCACCTTTTTTAAGTACCTGACGGCAAAAACGGGGCTCCTTCAGGATAATCCTGCCAAAGAACTCGATGCGCCAAAAATTCCGGGGCTTCTGCCGAAATATCTGACGCTCGAAGAAAGCCGCAGGCTTTTAGAACATCTGGAAAGCCAGTATCCCGAACGGGATTATGCAATTTTAACACTGTTTTTAAACTGTGGGATGCGCCTTTCTGAACTTGTGGGCATGAATCTTCGCGACTATGACGGGGAAAAACTGCGTGTATTTGGAAAAGGTGCAAAGGAACGCATTATCTACTTAAATGCCGCCTCCAAAGCCGCGCTTGATAAGTATCTCGAAGCGCGGCCACACGAAGGCGTGAAGGATAGAGCTGCCATGTTTTTAAGCCGGAATCATAGCCGACTCAGCGGAAAAATGGTACAGGTGATTGTCAAGAAGGCGCTTGAAACTGCAGGTCTTGACACCACACGGTATTCTGTACATAAGCTCCGGCACACGGCTGCAACGCTTATGTACCGATATGGAAATGTAGATATCCGGGCACTGCAGGAGGTTTTGGGCCATGCCCAGCTCAGCACCACACAGATTTACACCCATGTGGATAACGAACGCCTCCGGGCGGCTACCGCAAACAATCCGCTGGCAAGCGTTGTAGGTTCTACAGATAAATAAACAAAAAAATCGTAGCTGCTTTTGCAACTACGATTTTTGTTTTTGGTTTAGAAAATGCGCCGTGCCGCATAGAGCGAACGATTTGCCATACTGTCAATGCTGATTGTTCGCCCGGTCTGTGGTGCGTGGATGTAGGTTTCGCCCCCCACATAAATGCCAACATGGCCTGCGCTCCGGAAAAACACAAGGTCGCCAGGCGCGAGGTCTGCCCGCGCAACCGACCGCCCCATTGCAACCTGTGAATAGGTTGTCCTGGGAAGAGAAACGCCGAAATGACGGTATACATACTGCACAAACCCGCTACAATCAAAACCGGAAGGCGTGGAACCGCCCCAGACATAAGGAACGCCAATGAAATTCTTAGCATACGCTACAACCTGCGCACCCATAGATGAGCCGGCGGAAGATGTCGTAGGTACGCTCGGCGTGCTCGTTCTCGTTTGCGATGTAGAAGATGTGCTACTCGAATTTCTGCCCGATGATGTAGACGGCGTCGGATCCGGCACCACAATCGGCTCTGGAACTTCGCTCCGGTCAAACACAATTAAATCCTTATGCACATAGCCAATGGTATCCCCTATCTCTACCTTGCACCAGGAGCCTTGTGTGTTCAAAACGCGAACCGGGTCTGCAAGATAAAGTTCTCCGACTATGGAAGCGTCCATCGCCGGCACTTGCCGCACATTGATAACATCACCGGCGGCAAAACCGGTGGTCGCAGCCGAAACCTGTATCGAAAAAAGTAACGCGGCTAAAGATACAAATATAAAAAATGTAAATTTCTTACCCATAGAAACCTCCACCATTTTACTCGCACTACCAGTATAGCATATCAGGAGCCTTCTGTCAAATTTTCTTAAAAAATTCGCCGTACCGCTACAATCTGACGATTAATTTCGTCGATAGAGACGCTGCGTCCCGATTGTGGCGCGTGGATATAAGTATTATTTCCGGCATAAATCCCAACATGGCCGCCGCCACGGAAAAAGAGAAGGTCTCCTACCTGCAGCGAAGCCGTGCTTACGGGGTATCCGCTTTGCATCTGTGCATAGGAAGTGCGCGGCAGAGAAACGCCGAAATAAGCATAAACATACTTTACAAAACCACTGCAATCAAAGCCAGAAGGTGTGGAGCCGCCATATACATACGGCGTGCCGATAAAATTCTTGGCATATTCCAGAATATTTTCTCCCGCCGCCTTCGAAAAGTCTTCTGCCGCCTCTTTTTCTGCTATCGCGGCCTCTTCAGGCGTAACATTTACATAATTACCGAAAATATAACCAATTTTGTCCCCATACTGAATCTGGCACCAGCCGTTCTCGCAGCCGATTACCGTTACATTCTGTCCGTATGTCAGCTTTCCGATTACTGTGCTGTTGGGGCTTTGTCTTACATTCAAACTATCTGCGGTGATAACACCCGTATCTGCGTAGGCCGCTACGGAAGTAAGCAAAATGGCTGCCGCCGTCAGCGCCGTACAAATCCTTTTTTTCATGCTATAAAAATTCCTTTCTCCAAATGAATTTCTTCATTTTTCTTATCGGACAGTTGATAGTATAACATAAATATTTCTTTTTGTCAAACTTTTTTAATAATTTCTTAAATTAAGTTACTGTTTATTCCAGTCAGTCATTTTCTAAAACTCCATTTTAAAGGCATTTATTCCGTAAAAAACAAAAAATAA
>JAZSDW010000052.1:0-28305 GCA_045531355.1 Clostridia bacterium
TAGCGTTGCTTTAGCAACGCATCGATATGAATTCTTGCGAATTCTCGATATGTGCTTCGCACTCGATATGCACAGGTGTGCTCGATATGTTGCTGACGCAACGAGAATTCATATCATATCGAGTTTGACCGAAGGGAAAACATATCGATTTTACGAAGTAAAAATATCGAGCAGACTTTAGTCTGCATATCGACAAAAATTTTGTCCCTAACTTGACAAAATCATATAAAGATTGTCGAAAGAAGTCGAAATCAAAAAAGCCTCCCTTGCCTAAAGGGAGGGGGACCACCGAAGGTGGTGGAGGGATATATGGATAGAAAGCATAATGCTGATTTAACAACTAATGCAAGAACATTGAGAAAGAATATGACAAAAGAAGAACGACATCTTTGGTATGATTTCTTGAAAAGTTATTCCATTAGATTTTTAAGGCAAAAGGTAATTGATAATTACATAGTTGATTTTTATTGCCATAGTGCAAGGTTAATCATAGAACTTGATGGCTCACAACATTATGAAGAAAAAGGTTTGCTGAAAGATAAAATCAGGACAGAAAAAATAGAACAAAGAAATTTGACTATTATTAGAATACCTAACAACGAGGTAAAGAGAAATTTTGAGGGAGTTTGTCAATATATTGATATTGTCGTAAAAGAATCCCTGCGTCAGTCTGCGACTGACACCTCCTGTGAATCCCCCAGTCACCTGCGGTGACAGCCCCCTTTAGGCAAGGGGGCCTATGGCAAGGGAGCCTTTGGTGCTTGGCATCCAGATTATACAGTCTTTATAGTAAGAAAAGCATTGCAGCAAAGCTTTTTCTTTCCCTTATAAACAAAGAAAAGGAAGTATGTGATTATGCGTGTTTATGATTTTGATGAAACGATTTATGATGGGGACAGCACACGCGATTTTTATTTTTTCTGTTTAAGGCGGTATCCCCGTATTGCCCGCCTCTGGCCCATGCAGCTTTGGCATTTTCTTCGTTTTTCCACGGGGTTCCTTCCCAAAACGCAGTTTAAGGCGCGCTTTTATCGTTTTTTCCGGCTCGTGCCGGATATGGAAGCGGCCGTAGACGCTTTCTGGGAAAGTCATTTCCATAAAATCAAGGCCTGGTACCTTGCCGAAAAAAGGCCCGACGATGTTGTCATCTCCGCCTCTCCCGCGTTTCTTTTGGAGCGGCCTTGCAGGCGGCTCGGTATCACGCCGCCGATTGCCTCGCGGGTTTCTGCCACCACCGGTGCGTACACCGGCGAAAACTGCTATGGCGAAGAAAAGCCCGCGCGCTTTTTCGAGGTCTATCCCGCCGGCAGCATCGACGCCTTTTTCTCCGATTCTTTGTCCGATACGCCCATGGCGCTTCTCGCGGACGAAAGCTTTATTGTAAGAGGGAATGACCGCATTTCGTGGAACGACTTTGTGCCCTCCCCGCTATCCCGTCTCAAAAAACGGCTTCTTTCGCCAGCCTTTTTCCGTTTCCTTTTGGTCGGACTTTGTAACACCGCATGCACCACGCTTTTTGCTTCGCTTTTCTCGCTTCTTTTTTTGCGTGCCATTTTCGCCTTTGCGCTCGGATATGGCCTTACGCTTTTTCTTTCCTTTCTCTTAAACTGCTATTTCACTTTCCATAGGCGCCCCGCACCCGGCCGCTTTTTCAAATACATTGTTTCCTATATCCCAAACTTTTTGGTACAATGCGCCGCGGTATGGCTCCTAAGCGGTCTTTTGGGACTGCCGGAGATTTTCTCTTATGCCGCCGCTGCTGTTTTGGGCGTTCCGCTGACTTTTCTCCTGATGCAGCTCTTTGCGTTTAAAAAATAGTACCAGCAAGGCAATTTGGTCCATTAAAAATGGCACTGTCCGAAGACAGTGCCATTCTTTTTTGGTTTTATTCAAACAACTTGCCGAACTTTGTCCAATGCTCGTATTTTTCCTTCGCCTGCTTTTCAGCTTCGGTGAAGAGCTCTTCGGCGCGTTCAGGGAATTTGCGAGCCAGAGAGCTGTAACGGACTTCGTTCATGATGAAGTCCCTGTACGAAGCATCCGGTGCCTTAGAATCCATATTAAACGGATTCTTGCCTTCTTCCTTCAGTCTGGGATCAAACCGGAAGGTGTGCCAGTAGCCGGCCATAACCGCGTTCTTGATAATCTTCTGCGTATCAGTCATACCGCCACGGATGCCGTGGTTGATACACGGTGCATAGGCAATAATGATGGACGGGCCGTTGTAGCTTACCGCTTCGCGGATTGCCTTTACGGTCTGGTTCATATCATAACCGAGCGCAACCTGTGCAACATACACATAGCCATAGGACATTGCCATTTCAGCGAGGTTCTTCTTTTTGATCGGCTTGCCGCCTGCCGCGAACTGCGCAACAGCACCTGTCGGGGTAGACTTGGAAGCCTGACCGCCTGTGTTGGAATATACCTCGGTATCAAATACGAGAACATTGACATCTTCGCCGGAGGCCAGCACATGGTCGAGACCGCCGTAACCGATATCGTATGCCCAGCCGTCGCCACCGAAGATCCAGACAGCCTTCTTAGAAAGGAATTCTTTGAAAGTCAGAATCTCTTTTGCTTCTGCACTGCCGCACGCTTCGAGTGCTGCGATGAGGGCTTCGGTTGCCTTGCCGTTGGCATCGCCATCTTCATAAGTGGCGTTCCATTCAGCCGCAGCTGCCTTTACAGTTTCACAAGGAAGCGCCGCAATCTGCTCGCGAAGACGCGCGCGAATCTGCTTTGCGCCAACTGCCATGCCGAGACCATGCTCTGCATTGTCTTCAAAGAGGGAGTTTGCCCATGCCGGACCGCGTCCCTGCTTGTTGGTGGTATACGGAGTAGACGGTGCGCTGCCGCCCCAGATGGAGGAACAGCCTGTAGCGTTAGAGATATACGCTCTGTCGCCGCAAATTTGGGTTACCAGCTTTGCATACGGCGTTTCGCCACAACCTGCGCAAGCGCCGGAGAACTCGGGAAGCGGCTGATGGAACTGCGAATTTTTCACATTCATCGGGGCTTCCAGAACTTCTTTCTTCTCCGAAACCTTCTCGGTTGCGTAAGCGAAGCAAGCCTGTTCTTCTCTCTGCGAGTCAATCGGCTTCATGATAAGTGCCTTTTCCTTTGCCGGGCAAACCTTTGCACAGTTGCCGCAGCCGGAGCAGTCCATTACGGTTACGGTGATACCGAATTCGTACTGGTCAAAGCCTTTGCCGTTCATCTTCTTGTGCTTCATATTGGCCGGTGCCGCTGCAACCTCTTCTGCATTCATCACAACCGGACGAATCGCAGCGTGGGGACATACGAGCGCACACTGGTTACACTGGATACAGTTTTCCGGAATCCACTCAGGAACATCCACCGCGATGCCACGCTTTTCGTACGCCGCGCTGCCCTGCGGGAGGTGGCCGTCAACATATTCAACGAAGGTCGATACCGGAATCTTATCACCGTTCTGCTTTTCGCAGGGCTTTAAGATATTCTTGATGAAGGACGGCAGTTCTGCTTCGGCCTTCGGTGCGTCTTCGGCATTTTTCCATTCGGCCGGAACCTTGATTTCACAGATGTTCTTTTCGCCTTCTTCAATTGCCGCATGGTTCATGCTGACAATCTTTTCACCCTTCGAGGAGAAGGAGCGAACAACCGCATCACGCATATACTGCACAGCATCGGCAAACGGAATTACATTTGCGAGCTTGAAGAATGCGGACTGAAGGACAATCGAGGTCTTGTTGCCGAGGCCCAGTTCCTTCGCAATACCGATTGCATCAATCGTATAAAGCGAGATGTTGTTCTCGGCAATATATCGCTTCATGCTGGCCGGCAAACGGTTAGAGAGCTCGTCTACATCCCAGGCGCAGTTTAAGAGGAACTTGCCGCCGGGCACGAGATCCTGTACCATATCATATTTATCCACATACGAAGGATTGTGACATGCAACAAAGTTCGCCTTGTTGATAAGATAAGTCGACTTAATCGGCTTTTCACCAAAGCGCAGATGCGAAACGGTGATACCGCCGGATTTCTTCGAGTCATAGGAGAAATATGCCTGTGCATACAAATCGGTATGGTCGCCGATAATCTTGATAGAGTTCTTGTTCGCACCTACTGTACCGTCGGAACCGAGGCCCCAGAACTTACAGGCGGTGTTACCCGCTGCAGAAGTATCGGGGTTTTCTTCTCTCGGCAGAGAGAGGTTCGTTACATCGTCGGTAATCGCCAGCGTAAAGCCGCGAACCGGTTCAGCCTTATCGAGGTTTCTATAGGTCGCGATAATGTCGGCCGGAATCGTATCCTTAGAACCGAGGCCGTATCTGCCGCCCACAATCATCGGGGCATCGTTTGTGCCGGTAAAGCACGCGCAAACATCCAGATAAAGCGGTTCGCCGATGGAGCCGGGCTCCTTCGTTCTGTCTAAAACAGCAATCTTCTTGCAGGTTGCCGGCAGGGCTTTCAGGAAGGCTTCTACCGGGAACGGACGATACAGACGGATCTTGATAAGACCAACCTTTTCGCCCTTTGCAGTCAGATAATCAATTGTTTCTTCAATCGTATCACAAACCGAGCCCATCGCCACGATTACCTTTTCGGCATCGGGTGCGCCATAGTAGTTAACAAGGCCGTAATTTGTGCCAATCTTTTCGTTAACCTTCTTCATATATTCTTCCACAACGGCCGGCACATTGTCATAGAACTTGTTGCAGGCTTCGCGGTTCTGGAAGAAGATGTCCGGGTTCTGTGCACTTCCGCGCAGAACAGGATGTTCCGGATTTAAGGCGCCGTTTCTGAATGCACGGACAGCATCCATATCGACCATTTCCTTCAGGTCTTCATAGTCCCAGACCTCGATTTTGTCAATTTCGTGCGAGGTACGGAACCCATCGAAGAAGTGGAGGAACGGCACTCTCCCCTTAATAGCCGCAAGGTGTGCAATCGCACCGAGGTCCATAACTTCCTGCGGGCTGTTGGAGCAAAGCATGGCATACCCAGTCTGGCGGCAAGCCATAACATCCGAGTGATCGCCAAAAATATTGAGCGCGTGGCTCGCAACGCACCGTGCGGATACATGGATAACCGACGGCAAAAGCTCACCCGCCATCTTATACATATTCGGAATCATCAGTAAAAGTCCCTGCGAAGCGGTGTAGGTCGTGGTCAGCGCGCCAGCGGCCAAGGAGCCGTGCACCGCACCGGCCGCGCCGGCTTCCGACTGCATTTCAACAACCTTGACAGGCTGCCCAAATATGTTGTCTCTTTTCTCTACCGCCCATTCGTCGGTAACTTCTGCCATTACGGAAGACGGGGTAATCGGATAGATTGCCGCAACATCGGTAAAGGCATAGGACGCCCATGCGGCGGCATTGTTACCGTCCATGGTCTTCATTTTTCTTGCCATGAGAATTCCCTCCTATATCATAATCTTTTTAGAAATTTTCTCTACAGGATAGTATACCAAAAATGTAGGGGGCTTGTCAATCGTTTTTTGCGAATATTCTCGGTTTTCTTGTTTTTTTGCAGAAAAAAATCCGGAGCGCTCTCTCCGGAATTTTCTCTTTTATTTTCCCAGACAAAATTTTTCAAAAATCCGGCCGATAATCTCCTCGGAAACGGAAAGTCCAACGATTTCGCCGAGGAAGGCCACCGCATTTTCAAGATCCACCGCCGCAAGATCCGGCGGAAATCCGTCCTCGACCGTTTTTCGCGCAAGGCAAAGTGCTTCTCTTGCTTTTACGGCCGCATCTCGCTGCCTCGTGTTCGTCAGCCGTACGGCATCGGCACGCCGGAGCGAGCCGTCATGCGAGAGTGTATCCAAAAGCGCGGAAATTTCCGCCGCCAATTCCGGAATACCGGCTCCGGTTTTGGCGCTGACAGCGACCGAAGGCACTGAAAATGCGCCATCGTATCCGGCGATGTCGCTTTTGTTGAGAACCACGATATGGGGCATATCCTCCAAAAATGCAAGAATCTCTTTGTCCGCTTCCCCCACATGGCCGCTATCGAAAACAGCCAGGCAAAAATCGGCTTCCTTCACATACGCTTTCGCCATCTCGATGCCCATTTTTTCCGCCTCGCCCTCGCCCTCGCGAAGGCCTGCCGTATCCCCGAATTTTACCGCCACGCCACCGATGGATACCATTTCCTCCACAATGTCCCGCGTGGTGCCGGCCGCAGGCGTTACAATTGCGCGATACGAGCCGACCAGCGCATTTAGAAGCGAAGATTTCCCCGTGTTTGGCCGCCCGACAATGGCGCATCGTGCGCCCTCGCGAATCATTCGCCCGTCCCGTGCCGAAGCAATCAGCGTGTCAAGCTCGGCGATATTTTCGGAAAGCGCTTCTGAAAAACGCACCGTCGTAAGATAGTCAATATCCTCCTCCGGATAGTCCGCCGCAACGGAAAGCTGCGCCACAAGGTCAATTACACGGTCGCGAATATCGTTGATTTTTTCAGAAAGCTTGCCGGAAAGCTGATTAACCGCCGTTCGCGCGGCCAAATCGGCCTGCGCATGAATCAAATCGCCCACGGCCTCCGCTTCCGCTAAATCCAGCTTACCGTTTAAGAATGCCCGCCTTGTAAATTCGCCCGGCATTGCCAGCCGTGCACCGGCGTCGAGCGTCGCTTCCAGCACCGCTTCGGTCACCTGCATCCCGCCATGGATATGCAGCTCGCAAACATCTTCGCCCGTAAACGAATGCGGCGCATGCATACAAACGCACATGCCCATATCCAGAAGCTCTTCTCCGCTCCGGATTTTTCCGTACTGCAAAAAATTGGCCGGCGCTTCGGAGGGCGCCATTTTCCCGGCAAACACCCGGCCCGCAACCGAAAATGCCTCCGGTCCGCTGATGCGGATAACGGCCACGCCGCCGGTTCCGCGCGGCGTGGCAACCGCGGCAATCGTGTCCTCTATATACAAAAGCGATTCCTCCCCTTAAAAAGATATGGGGATGTAAAAGTTTTACATCCCCCGTTTTTAGTGTTTACCACCTTTATAGACAATGACTACTTTTCGGTTCGGCTCCTCGCCGGTGCTATAGGTCGACACCATCGGGTCATCCTGCAAAACCGAGTGAATAATGCGGCGCTCGTAGGGGCTCATCGCCTCCAGCGTTACATTTCTTCTGTAACGCACCGCATTGCCGGCCAGCTTCTTTGCAAGGCGCTTTAAGGTTTCCTCGCGGCGCTTTTTATAATTTTCTGTATCGAGGATTATGCGGCAGTATTCCTCTTGATGGCGGTTTACGGCAAGGCTCGTCAAATACTGAAGCGCCGACAGGGTTTCGCCTCTCCGGCCAATTAGAATGCCCATGTCGTCACCGGAAATATCAATCGAAACGCTCTTTTCTTCCGCATTTGTCTCCACAGAAAGCTCTGCCTTTAAATCCATCGCGTCTAAAATGTGATGGAGGAATGCCTCAGCCGCAGCTGCAGCGCCCCCTTCGTTTTCCGACGCGACTGCACCAGGTGCTTCCGCATCTTCCCAAAGGGTTGCCCTTACGCTTGCTTCTTTGCCCGCAAGACCTAAAAAGCCTTTTTTCCCCTCTTCTAAAACCTCAATCGTAACAGCATCTCTTTCTACGCCCAGTTCCTCCAGCGCAGCTTCAATTGCTTCATCAACGCTTTTTGCGTTTTTGATTATGCTTTTCATGGTAAGATAATCCTCCCTCGTCCTTTTTCTCGACCTTCAGTACTTTATTAAGACCCCACTGCTGCAGCACCTGCGAAATACTGCTCACAAACCAGTATAAAGACGCAGAAAGCGGCAAAGTGAAAGTGAACACCAATGTCATAAGCGGCATCATCGTGGTCATGCTCTTTGTCATTTGCTGGGCTTCAGCGGCCTGCGCCGTTTTCCCGCTCATTTTCTGGGAAGCCACACCGGAAAGATAGGTTGCGCCGGTTGCCAGAAGCGGCAGCACCCAGGAAAGAAGAATGGCCAGCGTCGGATTAAAGGAGAATACAGGCTTTTCGGCAAGATTCCACCATAAAAACTGGAAATTCATTCCGGCATTCTGGGCTGCGGTAATTTGCGTGTTCAAATCCCGCCCCAGGCCTTCAATATCCATAATATAGGTGCCGGGACGATACACGATGTTAACCATAACGAGGAGAATTAAAAGCTGTAAAATCATGGGCAGGCAACCACCGAAGGGGCTGACCTTGTTTTTCTGATACAGCTCCATTGTTTCCCGGCTGAGTTTCTCCTTATCGTGCTGATACTTTCTCTGCAGCTCTGCCATCTGCGGCTGAATTGCCTGCATGGCCGCCATTGACCGATGCTGCTTTATGCTCAGCGGCAAGAGGAGAATTTTCATAATAATTGTAAAAATAATCAGTGCAACACCATAATTCTGGCCACAGGTTTCGTAAATAAACTTAATAATAGAGCCAAAAAGCTCATAGAGCCATTGGAACATGCTTCCCTTCCTTTCAATCCCTATTCGACCGGATCAAAGCCGCCCGGATTCCACGGGTGACACCGCAAAATTCTTCGTAACGCTAAAAAGACGCCTTTACAAGCACCGTATCGCTCTATTGCCTCTATCGCATAGGCAGAGCAAGTGGGGTAAAAGCGACAACTTGGCTTTTTTAGTGGAGAAATCCATTTCTGATATCCCCGGATGCAGAGAATGATACAGGTTTTCATGAAAGCAATCCACTCTTTTCTAAAAGCGAACGCAACGAAGCGCCGCAAGCATGAAAATCTGCTGAGGCCATACGCCCCCGCGCGACGAGCACGATATCATAGCCGTCCCGAATCTGCATTTCCAAAAGGCGATAATTTTCTTTGATACGCCGGCGGATGCGGTTCCTCGTAACGGCGTTTCCTACCTTTTTGCTGACGGTAATACCCAGACGGTTCTGGCCCTGCCGGTTCTTTTTATAGTACAGAACCAAAAGGCCGGACGCTTTAGAACCGCCTTTGTAATACAAACTTCGAAATTCGTGGTTTTGTCTGATTGCTACCGTCTTTTTCATACGCTTTACGCACAGAGAACCTTTCTGCCTCTGCGTCTTCTTCTGGCAAGCACCTTGCGGCCGTTTGCCGTGCTCATTCTCTTTCTAAAGCCATGCTCCTTCTTTCTGTACCGTTTGGAAGGTTGATAGGTTTGCAGCATGTACTACACCTCCTTTTGTTTTTCCTGCACATGGAACCATTCAGGCACTTTACCCGCCTTGTGCAGATAAAGATACTTTTGTATTATATCGAAGCTTTGCCCTTTTGTCAAGCCTTTTTGGAAATATTTTATGTTTTGAGGCAAAATTCCCGCCTTCCGGTTTTGGATAAAAACAAAAAGCCCGGACGCCTTGCGGTGCCCGGGCTGTCTTTTTTATGCCGTTTTAGTTGATAATCGTGGCTTCCGTTTCCTTGTCAAAAAGATGCAGCTTATTTGCATCAACAACGACCTGAATGTCGTCATCCACGGCTGCGGTGGAACGACGGTTTACTCTTGCAATAACCTGGCTTTTGCCCATCGACAGATACAGATAGGTTTCTGCGCCCATCATTTCCGTATTATCTACATGTACGGAAACAATATTTTCTTTCATTGTGGACAGGTGAGCCTCATCATCATAAATGGATTCGGGACGAATACCAACCATAACCTCGCGGCCAAAGTATTCTTCCTTGCCCTCGAGCGCCTTTGCCTTGCCTTCCGGCAGGATAATCTTGTTTCCTGCGAACGAAAGGGAAACGGCCTCGCCTTCCTTCTCCAGCAGAGCCGGGAAGAAATTCATCTGCGGGCTGCCGATAAATCCGGCAACAAACATATTCACCGGTGTATCATACAGTTCCTGCGGCGTTGCAACCTGCTGCACAAAGCCATCCTTCATAACAACAATGCGGGTACCCATTGTCATCGCTTCCGTCTGGTCATGCGTTACATAGATAAAGGTTGTCTGCAGTTTGCGGTGCAGCTTGCCGATTTCGGCACGCATCTGCACGCGCAGCTTCGCGTCCAGGTTTGAAAGCGGTTCGTCCATTAAGAAGACCTTCGGCTCACGAACAATTGCGCGGCCGAGCGCAACTCTCTGTCTCTGCCCGCCGGACAAAGCTCTCGGCTTTCTGTCCAGAAGGTGTTCAATATCCAAAATGCGTGCAGCTTCCTCTACGCGCTTTTTGATTTCTGCCTTCGGTGTTTTGCGCAGGCGAAGCGCAAAGGCCATGTTTTCAAACACGGTCATGTGCGGATACAGCGCATAGTTCTGGAAAACCATCGCAATATCTCTGTCTTTCGGTGCTACTTCGTTTACAAGGGTATCTCCAATGTAAATTTCACCCTCGGAAATTTCTTCCAGACCTGCAATCATACGCAGCGTGGTGGATTTACCACAGCCGGAAGGGCCAACCAGAATTAAGAACTCCTTGTCTGCAATGTCAAGATTTACATCGCTAACAGCCGTAACGCCGCCAGCATAGCGCTTATAAACGCCCTTCAAACTTAAACTTGCCATTTTCTGCACGATCCTTTCTTTTTTGCGCGGGCATAAAAATCCCCATATTTCATTTGATATCAGTATATCACACATCTTTTGTTTTGTGAATTGGTAACTCTGCCAAAAAAACAGGTGCTTTTTTGTAACATTTGCATAAGTTTTAGCTTTTTTTGTCAAGTCCCGACGCCCGGCAAAATCGCCTGCATATATCCGTCCAGTGCCGTGGTCATCACATCGCCGCCGATAAGCTTTTCCCCGGCGAAAAACAGATGCACCTCCGCCATCTCGCCGTTTTTCCGCACCGTAACCGGGCAGGAAAGCTTTTGCACCGTTTTCCCGCAATACGGTCGCATATTATATCCGTTTTCTGCCTGCATTTCGAGATAGGGCCCCCAGCTCTTATCGTCAGCCGGCGGCAATTTTACCTGCTCGTACACAATGTCTCCGGCGGGGGAAAGCTCCATTTTGCGAAGCACGGTACGCATAGCCGCCTCCGGCGGGTTTTCCGGTATAGCCGCAACCAGAATAAATGAAAACACGCAGAAAGTCAGAAGAAGCCATTTTCGCATTTTTCTCTCCTTGATGGGAAAAATAGGTTTTCTTCCTTATCTATATGCGCCCGCCTTATAAATCATACACGCAAATGCCGCCCACCATGGTATTGACCACGATTTCGTACGCGCCGTCTCCGTCCACATCGCAAACCGCCGGCTGCGCCTTTCCGCCGTTCGCATACATGCCCGGCTCCTTTGTATCCGGAAGCTGCACTTTGTGAAGAAGCCGCCCCTCATAATTCAGAATATAAAGCGAGCCGCGTACAACGCCATATCCCATCGTATCATCGTAAAAAGAAGTGAATACAACCTCTTTCTTTCCGTCGCCGTCAAGATCCACCGCCACCGCCGGCGACGCATACTCGAACATAGGACTCGTCCGCTTTGTCAGACTGTACGGCCAGGCATACGGCTCCTTTTTATCGAGCCCGATGCACCGCATCTTGCCGGTGTAATCACTCCAAAGAATTTCCTTTTTCCCGTCGCCGTCGAGGTCGCTTATCGTCGGGCTCTGGAAAATGCCGGAGGTAATCATTGTCTCATTCTGCACAAGCGGGGCGCCCATATCCATCGGGAGCGTTTCCCAGTTATAGCCTTTGGCCTCGTTTTTATACCGCGTCCGGTCTGCGTTTAAAATAGCAATCGTCATATATTCCGTTGGCGGATACACCGGCGCATATTTCCGGTTACACATCACCGTAGGCACGATAATCTCCGGCGTTCCGTTTCCGTCTATATCCTCCGCAACGGCGCGGGCATGTCCAAACTCGCCTTTGTAGAGTTCTTCCCGGTACTCTTTTCCGGTTACAGGGTGCCCCCAGCCGCCGTTGTCCCCGCGGATTTCCGCACCATAATCTTCAAACAGCGCGACCTGTCCCCAGTTCTTTTTGCCAAACACACCCCAGTTTGCCATGAGGGAACGACCGTCCGGCTGAAATACAGAAAGGAAGGACAAGTCGGAAGGTACGATAATTTCCATACCGGGATTTCCGTCAATATTCGCTACTGCGATATTGTCCATGAATACGCCATAGAGCCAGGTCTCTCCGCCATTTTCCCCACACACCTGTGGCCAGCCGGGACGAAGCGTGCCGTCGTAGTTATAGACATATACGCTCTCTGTTCCGTCCGTTCCGAGGCCGACTACAATTTCTCCCTTGCCGTCCCCATCTAAATCCGCTGCCACAACCGACCGCACCGAAGCATCCGCCGGCACCTTTGGCCAGCCCTGCAGAAAATAGCCGTCGGCCGTTAAAACCGAGATAAGGCCGTGCCCATGCCCGGTTATAATTTCCTTTCTTCCGTCACCATCCAAATCGAAAAGCTTCGGCGTGCACCAGGTATGGCCGTTGCTGGCGCCAAATTCCTCCAGCGGCTGCGACCGGTCCCGGCCGGAATTCACCTTCCATTTCGTCTGGCCGCTCTCGCCGTCCAGCACCGTAATGGAATAATTGGAAAAAATAATTTCCTGGCGGCCGTCGCCGTCAATATCTTCAACCACCGGCGCGGCATAATAGGACTCCTCCGTCCAAAGGGCATAGGTGCCGGCCCAGGCATATTTCAGCTGCGGCTCGATCGCAATTGCCGAAACGGATGTCATAAGTCCAAAGAGCACCGCTCCGATACAACAAAGTTTTTTCATCTTTTTCTCTCCTTTTATCCGCGCACAGGCTTGCTCTTGCCCATAATCTGGTAAAGCTCGCCCTCGCTTGATGTTTTTACTACAATGAATTGATATTCCGCATCCGGATGAAGACCGCCAACCTTGATTTCACGGATATAGCCGGCACTTCCGCCGTTTATGTATGAAATTTCTCCCTTTTGCATGTAGATGCCGCCGAGGCCCTTTGCCTCCTGCACGCCGCCACCGTCTTTTTGTACGAATACGCGAACGCCGTAATGTTCAACGGGCTGTGCCAGCGTAAGCCGCGCGGTCGGCCCCGACCGCTTTACCGAGATTTTGCCGAGATTCTCCGGTACAGAAGCGAAGGCATCTGAAATAGAGGGCGGCGTCAGAACGCCTGTCTGTTCAGCTACGGCCTCCAAAACCGCACCCTCATCGCAAAGCTTTCGGACTAAAAGACGCTTAGAATTTTTAATCGGTGCTTTCAACGCCTTGTAACACATGTCAATCATATCGCTTCTGGAAAGTGCCGTGCGGCCGGCAGAAGCGGCAGGCAAAAGCCCTACGGAAACGGCAAAGTCGCTTGCTTTCGCATAGGAAAAATCACCCGCGGCATCCTGATAGCCCAAAACGCGCAGAAGCATCGTGGAAAACTGCTGCACCGTTGCCGTATCCTGCGCCCCGAAATAGGTGTCGCTTATGCCGTTTACAAGATAGTTTTCATAAAGCCAACCTACGGCCGCGCTCCCCCAGGCGGGAACATCCGTAAAGGGATGGCCGTTTTGCTGATAGTTTGCTTTTTCCTCTTTCCCAAGCATCCGGACCACCGTGATGCAAATTTCCACTCTCGTCGCATTGCGCTCCAGCTCCAGCCCCTCTTCGCTAAAGCCTGTCCCTGTACCCTTTAAAAGTCCTAAATCAAAAAGCGCCTTTGCGTGCTCCACCGTTTGTGCCGACACCGCTGTCGTCAGAAAAAGGCACGCCGCAAGGCAAAATGCTGCCCATTTTTTCATCTTTTGCTTCCTTTCTTGCTTCTTTTCTTTCCATTATATCACGCCCACTTAAAAAAGCAAGAGGGAAAGAAAAATTTGTTTCTCATAAAATTTCCATTATTTGGAAAATATCCTTGCTTTTTCCAAATAAATCTGTTATACTGTTGTTGGCTGGAAATTTTTTCCAGTTCTTGTGCATAAAATAGAGCAAAAGGAGAGATACAATTTGGAAGGAGAAACCATGATGGAAACAAACACAGCCCTCATCGCAGGCATCATTGAGGAAGAGGCGACTTTCAGTCACAGCGTATACGGAGAAGGGTTTTACACCTTTCATGTGTGCGTACCGCGGCTGAGCGAAACAAGGGACAGCATCCCTGTAACAATTTCTGAGCGTCTTTGTGAGCCTGCACGCATTGTCCCCGGTACACGCGTGGAAATTTCAGGACAATTTCGTTCCTATAACAATTATACCGACACCGGCAACCGCCTGATTCTCACGCTTTTCGCGCGGGATATCGTCTTCCCCTTAGAGGAAACCGATGCCCCGCCTAACGAAATCATGCTTGTCGGCTTCATCTGTAAACCGCCTGTCTACCGGCACACCCCCTTCGGCCGCGAAATTGCCGATATGCTGCTTGCGGTTAACCGGTCCTATAATAAGTCCGACTACATTCCCTGCATCGCCTGGGGACGCAATGCCCGCTTTTCCCGCGCCTTGCAGGTAGGTGATAAGGTGCGCCTTTCCGGGCGGATTCAGTCGCGCGAGTATAGAAAACGCATGGGCGAGAACGAATTTGTTTCCAAAACCGCTTATGAAATTTCCGTTGTGAAAATCGAAAGCTGTGCCCTCTGACAAAAAAAGCTTGACCTTTCGGGAAAAATGGTATATAATGTATGATAAGAAAAAACAAGGAGGAATACAATATGAAAGCATTTGATGTCGTATTGAACTCAATCACAGATGTAAAAAATTTCGTAAACATTGTAAATAAGTATGATTTTGAGGTGGATCTCGTTTCCGGCCGCTATGTGGTAGATGCAAAGTCAATCATGGGTATTTTTAGCCTGGACCTCGGCAAGCCCATCCGCGTTGAGGTACACACGGAAGCGCCGGAAGCCATTTGCGAAGAACTGAAACCCTTCCTGGCATAAGGTTTTATAAACGACAAGGCTGTTTAAAACTGCGGTTTTAAACAGCCTTTTTTTGGGTACACTGAAAAAGAGGAGGGATTTTATGCAGATTCAACGCTACATTAACGGAAAAAAAGTCTCGCACCTTCCAAAGAAAATTGAAAACGAAACCGTGCGCGAGGTCTTATCCCGTGCCGCGGCGCGTTTTGATAAAATAAAGCATGAATAAAAAGTGGGCGGCTGCCTACATCCGCGTTTCCACGGAGGGGCAAAGGGAAGAGGGCTATTCAATTGACGCGCAAAAGGAAATGCTTACTGCCTACTGCAAAGCGCGCGGCTTCTCCTCGTTTCGCCTTTATATTGACGGCGGCTATACGGGAAGCCATCTTACGCGGCCGGAAATGGAGCAGCTGATTCGTGATGTTAGGGCGGGACTCGTTTCGCATGTGGTCGTATATAAGCTCGACCGCCTTTCGCGCAGCCAGAAGGATACGCTCTATCTTATCGAGGATGTGTTTAACCCCGCAGGTGTTTCCTTTATTTCCATGAACGAAAATATGGACACTGCCACGCCCATCGGCCGCGCGATGCTCGGCATTATGTCCGCCTTCGCGCAGCTGGAGCGGGAAACGATTCGCGAGCGTACGCGGATGGGGATGCTGGAGCGCGTGAAAAACGGCTACTGGCCGGGCGGCGGCAAAATTCCGTTCGGCTACGACTACGACAGGACAAAAGGGATTTTAGTGCCGAACGCCGACGCGGACACCGTGCGCCAGGCGTATCAGCTCTATCTTGCCGGCTATTCCACCGATAAAATTGCCGCTGTGCTCGGCCTTCGTTACGAGCACCTTGCCCTGCAGATTTTAAAGCGGAAAACGAACGCCGGTTATATTGTATATAACGGAAAAGAATACAAAGGGCGACACACACCGCTTGTCAGCGAGGAAATCTACACCCGGACGATGGAGGCCATGGCGGCGCGGTCGCGTCGCCCGGTTTCTTCGGGGCAGTATCTTCTGACGGGGCTTCTCGTTTGCGGAAAGTGCGGTGCCAAAATGCGCTATCAGAAATGGGGCAAAGCAGGCTGCAAAATCGTTTGCTATTCGCAGGATAAGTATAAACGAACGCTTATCCGCGACCCTGCCTGCACAAATCCGCGCCACGATGCCGCCGAAATCGAAGAAATCGTGCTTTCGGACTTGTTTTCCATCTCGACCTCACCGGCGGATACGGAAGGCGAGGCTACAGACACCACTGCAGCACACCTCGAAAAGGAAGCCGTGCGCGCAAGGGCGAAGCTCCGCAGGCTTTACGATTTGTATGGCGATCAGGGGGATGCAGTGCTTCTTGATGCAATAGAAGCGCAGAAAAAGGCGCTTTTGGAGATTGACACGCGCCTGGAAGAGGAAAAAAAGCTATTATCTGCCGCCGCCGGCGCAAAAAAGAAAAAAGCGGTGCTTTCAGAAATCCGGGAAAGCTGGCCGTTTCTTTCAATGGAAGAAAAAAAACAGCTCATCAGAAGCTGTGTTGAAAAAATCGTAATTGCCGGCGAGCGCGTGGATGTCTATTACACCTTTACCTAACGCATAAAAGGGATTGTAAAACCAGGTTTTACAATCCCTTTCGTCTCATTTAAAGTAATGTTTCGGAAAATGTCATGCGGCGGATAAGCGTTCCCCTCCAGTCCGCACTCTCCGCATCCGTTTGCAGATGCAGATAGGAAATACCATAGTCCGGCGCGTTTTGCATCTTGACGCCGAATATCCTTTGCCCATCACAATACACTGTTGCCTTTCCTTCGTCTGTATCGAAGGGAATCTCGATTTCGTGCCAGGTTCCGGGGCGGACCATGTCTTGTGTCAACTTAAAGAAGAAGGCAGAAAGCCAGCTTACTGTTTCATCGCAAGGATTAAACCACCGGTCGCACAAGTTCAATCGTATGCCTTCGCCCTCTATGCGCAAGGAAACAGAAAGCTTTCCCTTCTTTGCTGCCTTGAAATTCCAGGCAACGCCCTGCCTTTCGCTATAGAGCCTCGGGTCATACGCGCGGCAAATCTGCAGCGCCTCTGTGCCGTCCATATCCGGATTCGGCACTAAAAGCGCACCGTTTGTTCTATTCCATTGGCAATGTCCCTTCTCGCCAAAACATCCAGAAAGGCTTTTTACATACAGATGCGTACTAACCTGCTCTATACCCTCGATGAAGGTTTCTTCCCGATGATTTTCAAGGAGCCAGTCCGGGTCAAAAACAAGCAGCTTCCGTGCCACCTGATTCTGGCCAAACGCTACGAGCACCTTACCGAAGGGCAATTCGATCGCCTGGAACTGGTGCACACTTCTATCGAGCGAACAAAGCTGCCCGCCGAATGTGCGATAATCGGCACGGTTACGAATTGCATTTAAAAAGAGTTCCCGGAAACCCTGCCAGTTTTTCCCGTCCGTACTTACCGCACAGTGATTTGCATCCCGGTTTGTAAACTCGTTCTCTCCACAGCCTAAAGAGAACCCCTCCTCTCGCGGAGGGATATGGTTTGCATGGTTCGACTCCGGAAGGGGCTGGGTGTTATTTCAGAAAAAGAGCAGCCTTCCGTCCGTCATGCGAAGAAGAAAGGGTGTTGTGAGCGTGCCGTGGAATCCGCTTTGTTCCCCATCGGTCCAGCTTTCGCCATAATCGTCTGAATAATACACATAAAAATAGTCAAGCGCCGTACGCGCGATGAGCATAAGCTTTCCGTCCGGAAGCTCCGTTACGACAGGCTCCGCACCATTATTTTCCCATCGGGGTGCCACCGAAGGATAAACGGGCTCGTATTTCGGGGTGGACTTTAAATCCAC
Organism: Clostridia bacterium; assembly: GCA_045531355.1. Taxonomy (GTDB): domain Bacteria; phylum Bacillota; class Clostridia; order UMGS1883; family UMGS1540; genus SIG447. Next base: position 17,577 of record JAZSDW010000052.1, read on the forward strand.
GATTGACCAACTCTCCCCAAAATCGTCCGAATACGCAAACGCCGGATGATAGTCTCCGTTTTGAACAGACTGCATCGTCACACATAGCCGCGCATTGTTTTTGATGCGTAAGGGCTGAAAACAGTCGTAATAGGCTTTGTCTGTGATTTCGATTTTCCGCGGTTCCGTATCGTCCCCCTCGGCAAAGGATTTATGCGCTCCGCACGCATGGCCGTCAATCGTCAGCACATGGCGATGAATCAGCTGCGTGTGGCCCACCTCTTCCGGCAAAAACTGAGGCACCCATCGCTGATAGTCCTGGTGCATAAAGACAAGAATACCGCCGTTTTTCACCCATTTCTGGATATACGGCTCGTCATTTTCAATATAATCATTAAAACCGTTTTGCTCAATAAGAGCAACATCAAATTTTTCGAGTTAGTCTTTTTGCGAATAGTCGATTTTCTCGACTTCAATTCCCTCTGCGCGCAGGAAATCCACAAACCTATACGGTGGCTGATGCCAATGCTCAAAATAACCGATTTTTAAATTCATTCTTTGCATCTCCTTTTTATAAAAGCGCATTTTTAAAAAGCGGGCTGCCAATAGCCCCATGCCTTTCTTCTGCTCCCCATTCTACTATAATCATTAAAAAAGTCAAGGTAAAACCACTTTTTATACAAAAAAACCATCCATTCCTCCACACAGACGGAATGGACGGTATTTTCACTTACAGCGTATTCCTTTTATTGCCAGAGCATCCCCCGTTTTGATAAGTTGGTACCACCTCGGCTAAAATTTTCTTGATGGTATCCGCATCTTCTGTCAAAGCCGTCTCCAGCCGCAGAAGCTTCTTTTCCAGCGTATCGTAGGTGACCTCAAGCGGACGCCCGACAAAAATTTTGCCGTGCGCCGTTTTCTCCAGTCCCTCTTCCTGCATCAGAAGCTCCTCGTATAGCTTTTCGCCGGGTCTGAGGCCTGTAAAGCGGATGGGAATATCAATTTCCGGCCGGTAGCCCGAAAGGCGAATCATTTTCTTCGCAAGCTCAAAAATCTTCACGGGCTGCCCCATGTCAAGAATGAAAATCTCGCCGCCCTTTGCATAGGCTGCCGCCTGCAAAACAAGCTGCGCCGCTTCCGGAATGGTCATGAAAAAGCGTGTGATTTCCGGGTGTGTGACGGTAACCGGCCCGCCTTCCTCAATCTGTTTCCGAAAGCGGGGAATGACCGAGCCGTTAGAACCGAGCACATTCCCAAATCGCACCACCACAAATTCCGTCCGGCTCCGCCCGTTCATTGCCTGCACAATCATTTCGCAGACATGCTTGGTTGCGCCCATAACATTTGTGGGGTTTACGGCCTTATCTGTTGAAATCAACACAAACCGCTTTGCGCCGCATTCTTCTGCGCAAAGTGCCGTGTTATAGGTGCCAAATACATTGTTTTTAATGGCTTCGCCCGGGCTATATTCCATCAGCGGAACATGCTTATGTGCCGCGGCATGGAACACCACCTCCGGCTGATGGGCCATGAAAATTTCGGAAAGCCGTTTTTTGTCGCGCACCGAAGCAATCAGCACATGGATTTCCAGATTCGGGTAGTGCTCCTCCAGTTCATTTTGCAGTTCATAGGTTGTATTTTCATACGCATCTAAGATGATGAGCCGCCGCGGTCTAAACCGCACGATCTGCCGGCAAAGCTCCGAGCCTATCGACCCGCCGCCGCCGGTAACAAGCACCACTTTGTCGTTCAATTCTTCTTGCAAAAGCTGATTATCCAGCTGAATCGGGTCTCTTTCCAGAAGATCCTCAATTGCCACCTCGCGTGCCTTCGAAAGAATGTTTGCACCCGCAAGCATGGAGCCTAAATTGGGTAGAATTTTGACCTTTGCTCCCGTCTGACTGCATATATCTAATATTTCCGCTTTCCGTACTGCCGAAATATTGTGGATCGCAAAAATAATAACCTCAATTCGCTTTTCCTTACAAATCCGCTCAATATCCGCGCTGGTACCTAAAACACCTGCGCCGTATATGTACTGCGTCCCCTTCTGCATATTGTCATCAATAAGACCGATTACATTATAGGGAAGCTGGCCTTCCTGTATATCGCGAAGAATCGTAACCGCAAGACGACCGGCGCCGACAATCAGGGTGCGTGCGCCCGCTCTCCGGTTTTGTACCATCGAAAGCTTGCATATAAGGCGCACCATAAAGCGCAGGCTACATACGAGTGCCGCTGCGCAGATAGCTGCAGCCAGATTCAGCTTGGGCGCAAAAATGCCGTGCGAAAGAAAGAAACCGGCAAATACGCTGCACAATGTAGCCATCAGACAGGCCGCCAGGAGCCGTATGTATTCGAACGCACTTGCATAAAGCCAGTCCACCTTGTAAAGGCGCAAAGCAATCAATAAGGCAATATATAAAATAGCCGCACCACAAATCTGCAAAATCCCGCCTACAAAGCGCGCCGGAAATTCCGAGACAGGAAACACCGTTAAAAGGATAAGTCCATATGCTAAAAAGCAAAGAAAAATATCCACCAGACATAAATAGCGATTTTTAATATGCAATCTTTCCAAAGTCCACCTCTCCTTTTTCTAAAAGTGTGCGTGCGCGCTGGAAGAACAGACTTTGTGAAGCAGCAGGAAATTTGCGACTGGCGCATCGAAAGGCCCCTTGCATATTGCATGGGCGCGTGCTTGTATTGTGCATGTCGCTCCCCATTACCACCGGCAAAGCGCGCTGCAAAAGCGCTGAAAGCCGTCTTCGGCCGCCAAAAGAAAATAGTCGGGAAGCATTGATTTGGTACACGACGGAAACGCCTACAAAATCTGAAAGCATTTCGTCCGCGTATACATAGCGGTCAAAATGGGCAATCACCGGCACGATGCCCTTTAGTGTCAGCGAATGCAACCAATCCCCCCAATAGGGATTATATTTATGCGCAGGGAACTCCACCAAAAGGCAACGGGAGCCCTCAATGCAAAGCTTTTCAATATCGGGAAATTGATTCGGGTTGTTGTCCATATAAAGTTCAGCGCCAAGCCGCACCGCCGGCAGAGGGCGACTACCCGCAGCTTCCAGAAGGCGCGTTTTTTGCCGCTCCCGCTTGATCAGGAACGGCTCGATGTCGTCATTTTTGTGCAGAACAAAGTGAGGCGTTGCCACGCATAGCCGAACGCCCTGATTATACGCCGCAGAAAGCATACGAACGCCTTCCGAAGCCGTTTTAGCGCCATCATCCATTCCGGGAAGAATGTGGGTATGAAAATCAACCATCCTGCATCACTTCTTTTTCGGCTTTTTGGGTTTCATTTGCTCGCTCGCTTCTACCTCGTCATCTCCATAATGGTAGCTGTATTTATATTTGTAGCCATAGCGGCTTGCATACTTATATCCGTATTTTCCGCGTTTATAGTAGCTATACCGCCGTGCGCGCTCGTCGCAGTCAACCATAACCACGCCCAAAATCCGCGCGTCGGCCTTCTGTATGCCTTCGATTGTATCGTCCAGCGCATCGTAGGTCGTTTTATTTTCCCAAACGACAACCACAACGCCCGTACAATATTTCATGGCAATTGCCGCATCGGTAACCACCGTCATCGGCGGCGTGTCCATAAACACATAGTCGTACTGCTCGGTCAGCGTTTTGAGCATCGCACCAAACGCCTCGGTTTCCATAAGCTCGGCAGGATTTGGCGGAATGGCACCGGCCGTAAGGCAGTCGAGATTTTCCCGCACACCATATTTAATTGCCTTTTCCAGCTCTACAAAGCCGCAGAGGACATTGGAAACGCCATCGAGTCTCTCCAGTCCCAGATATTTATGAATCCGAGCCTTTCGCAAATCGCAGTCGATAAGCAAGACCTTCGCGCCCATTTCGGCGAAGGTAATGGCAAGATTAATGGTTGTTGTTGTTTTCCCCTCGTTCGGCGCTGCACTCGTCACAAGCACGAGTTTTCCCTTTTCCGTCTTCGGCATGGAAAACATGATGTTTGTGCGAATCGATTTATAGGTTTCAATGGTACTAAAATCCGTTTGGTCCGTCAGAACGCGGTTTACCTCGTCCCTATCCCTTTTCTCTCTAGCCATATTTCCTCCTATTTAGCGGTTAAGGCTGCCAAGCACCGATACATTGTAGCGCTTGGAAACATCCTCGCCCTTGTGAACTTTCTTATCAAACAGATTGCGCAAAAACGCGATCAGCGCACCGGCAAAGGCGCCGCCGGCAAAGCCCAGAAGCGTCCGTTTCGTTACGCCTACATCCACAAGTGTTGCCTCGTTATCAATCGCGTCTACAATTTCCACCGTACCGCCGTTTAAGATGCTGTTTAGTTTTTCGGGCGCCTTATCGAGCACCGCGCGCGCGATGTTGCTGGCGTCCTCGGGGTTCGATGCTTTTACATTAATCTTCAGAAGCTCCGTTTCGTTCAGGGAAGCGACCGTGAGCATACTCTTGATTTCCTTCCAGGAATAAACACCGTCGACCGCCTCGCTTACCATCGTCAGAAAGGAACGGGACTTTAGAATTTCAATATAGGTAAAGCTCAGCGTACGCGAGGTGTCAATATCGCTTTTGTTGATTTGATTCGCCGTAACCGTTGCCTCTGTTTTGTTGCTGATATACATCATACCATCTGCCACATACTCCGGCGGCGAAAAATACACCGTCTGCACGAGCAGAACGGTTGCCGTAAGGCAGGCAAGAATCAGAATTAAAAATTTGTTCAACCACATGATTTGCAATAAATCGGTTATCGCAATCTCTCTGTCCTTCTCGACCATTTCCTCAGCTCCTTATTTCTCCGTAGTCTTATAAAGATTATATCATTTTCACAAAAAGTTGTCAAGAAAAAATCCTCTTTTCGGTGAAATTCACCGCCTTGCGGGACGCTTCTTTTGGGGATAAAAACTGGGGTTCCCAATACGGGAACCCCAGTTCATCTCGCTATTTAAGCTGTCTTGTGCAAGATTATTCAGCCGGAATCTCTTCTTCCACTACCAGGTCTTCAGCTGTAACAGTGTACTCAGCCATCAGAGCGCTGTCGTTCTTGCCTTCTACAACTGCGTAAGCAACAATTGTATCGTCCTCTGCAACTGTAAGTGCTGCAGTGTACTTTGCAAAGTCGCCATCGTTCTTGCTGTAGTAGATGGTTGCATCTTCTTCAGATGTCAGAACGAGTTTGCCACCTTCGAAAGAAACTACCGGAACTTCAGCGGTCTCTTCGTAAGGAGTTACTGCCTTGTAAACTACGATGTCAACAACTGCATCGTCGTATACACGAACATATGCCCAGTGTGCTTCCTTGTTGTAACCCTTTGTAGCCTTAATCTTGGCAACAGAGATAACATCGAAGCTCGGAGTGGACTTGCTGGTGTTGATTTCGTATACATTGATACCGGAAGCGTTCAGCGGGAAGGAAACTTCGTCACGATCTTCTTCAAGAGCAGCACCACCAAAGCCCTGTGTCAGCCAGAGCTGACCGTTGTCCTTGGAAGCAACATAACCGAAGTAGTTTACTGCGAGATCGTCAGCAAGGTCCACAGAAACAGTACCTACGGTCAGGTCGAGAGCTGCGTAGCTCTGCAGAACGCGGATGTTGTCGATTGCGCCATTGTTGAGGCTGAAGATTACAACATCGCCAGCTTTGAGGTTGTTTACGCCATAATCGTCGTTCTGTGCATCCAGAACTTCGCAACCTGTTTCCAGCGTGCCGCTTACTTCTTCACCCTGCTGCAGACCGTACAGCTTTGTAACTGTATTGCCGTTAGCATCGGTTGTGGTGGACTTTCTGGTGATAACGAGGAGGTTCGTGCCAGACAGAATGGTGGAACCATTGTTGTATGCTACTGCGATTGCCGGAATGCTGTTTTCACAGTCATAACCTACAACCTTCACATATTCAACGCCATCAACGAAGAGAGCGCTTGCCTTTGTTACGGTGATGTCCTTTTCTTCAGAGATTGTCGGGTCGCCATCGCCGTCAGCCTTTACATTGAAGATAATGGTTTCATCTTCGAAGAACAGTTTGCCGAGCTTTTTCTGGCCAGCATTGTATTCTTTTCCTGTTACTGTTTCGTCTACAGACAGGTTGTTGGTGTCATTCTTTTCACCAGCGCCGATATACAGCTTGTTGATTTTGCCTTCGTTATCCAGACCGAACTGGAATACGCGGTCGTCTCCAGTTTCAATTTCAGTTACCTTGAAAGAATCAGCGATCGGGTTGCCTTCGCCATCTTCATTCTGTACCTTTGTAACATTTAAAAAGCCAAGTAAAGCTGTTTCAAAAGCAGCACCCTTTGTGCCGAGGTCAGCCATCTTGAGGGTTGTAGCATCGCCACCGTCGTTAACAACAGTAACTGTGGAAGCCAGCGTGTTGTTTACCCATTCGCCATCGCTGGTCAGATACTTCATTTCGATAGTAGAACCGTTGATATCTGTGTTGTCAATGATTGCTTTGTAGAGGTAAGCATAGGTGCCAGAAGCAGCCGTTGCAACCTTGTCTACGATTTTGCCTTCAACATTGATGAAGAATGTGCCTTCATCGCCAACCTTCAGGGAAACAGCGCCCTTCTTGGTGTAATCAGCATTGCCGATTGTGTAGGCAGTTGCACCGTTGGACAGAACAGCCGTTTCGGTGATTTTGCCTTCAACCTTTACATCAGAGATGTAAACGGAAATGATGTTGCCCTTTGCATTCTCATACATGGTGAGAACATTGCCTTCAGCGATGTCAGCAAATTCTGCTGCAGTGCCGTCAGCCTTGTAGAAGTTGATGAGGAGCTTCTCATCTTCGAGGTCGAGGTCGATTTCGTTGCCAGCTCTGTCTTCCAGAATCATGTCTTCTGCATCGATAGCGCCAACAACTGCATCAGAAGTGGAATCCTTCAGCATTACAACATCGTAGCCCTCTTCCTTATCGTTGTCAATAAGGGTCAGAACGCCGGTCTTTGCAACGCTTGCGCCTGCATCTGCCAGGAAAGCTTCAACCATATCGTCGCTGTCTACGCCGCCGTTAAAGAAGCACTTGTCGAAAGCAACTTTGATTTCAGTTGTCTTGGAAGAAGAAGCTGTTTCGTAGTATTCGATGGTTTCGCCAGCAATGTCAGCTGCAGCAATGTCAGAGAACTCAAGTGTGAGAACATCGTTCTTGCCAGCCTTCTTTGCAACACCGAGGAGAACCAGGTCATCGTTTTCATCTGCCTTTGCATAAGCGGAAACATTGTAGCCTAAGAAAGCAGCTGCATTGGTTTCGCCTTCGTAAAGGTCTTCGCCAGCAATTTTGATTGTCTTTGCATCATCTTCTGCAATCTTGCCTTCAGAGAGGTAAGTGGATTCGATAACGCCTTCGAACTTAGAAACCTTCAGGTAGTTCTTCAGAAGGTTCTTGCCTTCAACGACTTCGAACTTTTCTTCGCCAGGTGTGTAGCTCTTCTGTTCCATTACATCAACTTCGAGAGCGTTGAATACCAGACGAGCAACTGCAGCTCTGGGAGCTTCAGCGCCAGCTGTTACAGCAACACCGAGGTTAATGTCTTCCTGTGCAGCTACGATTAAGTAGCCGGACGGATAGCCACCCTTTGCTTCTGCTTCGGGGGTACGGCCGAGGGCTGCAACGATCATCTTAATGATCTGTTCGTAGGTAACCGGGTCGGAAGGACCGAAGGTACCGTCGCCATAGCCGTTGATGATGCCGCTCTGCTCAGCGAGGTTAATGTAACCTGCTGCCCAGTGATCAGCTGCAACATCTGTAAAGTTTGTGCCGCCAGCAGCGCTTGCAGCATTGCCCAGATTCTTAACGCGAACTACAATCGCTGCAGCTTCAGCTCTTGTGATGCTCGCATCCGGGTTAAAGTTGCCCTTGTCATCACCAATCATGATGCTGAGGACATTCAAGGTTTCTACTGCTTCAGCGTAGGAAGCGGCATCGTCAACATCCGGATACAGGGTGCCTGCGGAAACCGCTACGCCGAGCAGCATCGTAAACATAGTTACGAGTGCCAGAACTTTTTTGAGATTTTTCATTCTCAAAGCCTCCTTAAAAAATTTTTATTCTGAAAGAGATTCGGTCTGTTTGCACGCGCCGCATCTCTTTCAACTGCGACTGTGCATGGAAAATACAGAGTATTTCCCTTACGAGATTGATTATAGCACCCCTTTTTTTATCCGTCAAGCGTTTTTTTCACTTGTAACATAAATGTAAAGTTACTTTCAAACACCTGTCGCAAACCAGGGGGGCCTGCCCCGTATCCTGAGCATAACAATCCTACCTAACAGTTTACATTATTTTTTTCACCTTGTCAACATTTTTCGGTGAAATATTTCAAATTCTATATCTTTTTTTATATGCTTTGCCGAATTTTGATGCTTTTTCTTCCTTATTATATATGAAGCAGAGAAAGACGGCGCGCATCTCTTTCTTCACCTGCACCGAAAAAAGCGCGTCCGGGCTTGACTTTTTCCCCCGGGCTTGTTATAATAAGGAAAACAAATATTGATTTTGGAGGTTACTTTTATGAAAACACCGCTTTCCATCGATTTAAACGGCAAGGTTGCAGTTGTAACCGGCGCTGCCGGCATTTTGTGCAGTATGTTTGCTGAGGCGCTCGCCGCAAACGGCGCCAGCGTTGCGCTTTTGGACTTAAACGGCGAAAAGGCCAAAGAGGTTGCCGCAAAAATCTGCGCAGAGGGTGGCCGCGCAATCGGAATCGAAACGAATGTTCTCCAGAAGGAAAGTATCGAAAATGCTCGCGAAGAGGTTTTGCGTACCTTCGGTAAGTGTGACATTCTTTTAAATGGTGCGGGCGGCAATAATCCAAAGGGTACAACCGACAAGGAATATCTCTTCCCCGAAGATGTTGACAACGAAGAAATCAAAACCTTCTTTAACCTTGACCCGAAGGGCGTGGAATTTGTATTTAATCTCAATTTCCTCGGCACACTTTTGCCTACGCAGGTTTTCGCGAAGGACATGATTAAAAGAAATGCCATCATCGTCAATGTTTCGTCCATGAACGCATTCTGCCCCCTGACAAAAATCCCCGCCTATTCCGGCGCGAAGGCCGCGATTTCGAACTTTACGCAGTGGCTTGCCGTGCATTTCTCCAAAGTGGGCATTCGCGTAAACGCAATTGCACCGGGCTTCTTTGTTACAAACCAGAATCGCGCACTGCTTCTGAATCCGGACGGCTCGTATACCGACCGCTCCAAGAAAATTCTTTCGCAGACGCCTATGGACCGCTTCGGCGAGGCCGAAGAGCTTTTAGGCACGCTTCTGTGGCTGTGCGATAACGGCGCTTCCGGCTTTGTAAACGGTGTTGTTGTTCCGGTTGACGGTGGCTTTGCCGCCTATTCCGGCGTATAATAAGGAGGCTTTTATGATTTACGAGAGCGAGAAAGGTCTTTCCCCCGCGCAGCTTCGCGAGGCGCTGGAAGCATCGATTGCGGGAAAGTCCCTCAAAAAAGTATTGCTGATTCCCCCGGATTACACCAGAATGTATAGTGGTGCCGGCGATATCACCCGCCTCTACTACGACCTTCTAAAAGACACTTGCGAAATCGACATTCTGCCTGCACTCGGCACCCATGTGCCTATGACAAAGGAAGAATGTACGGCGTTTTTCGGCCCGGAGGTTCCGTTTGAGCGGGTGCGTGTGCATAACTGGAAAACCGATGTTGAAAAAATCGGCGAGGTGCCTGCGGAATTTGTTTCCGAGGTTTCTGAGGGGCTTGTCAACTCAAAAATTGATGTTGAGGTCAACCGCCTTCTTCTGGATCCCTCGTATGACTTGATTATTTCAATTGGCCAGGTTGTGCCGCACGAGGTTGTAGGTATGGCCAATTACTCGAAAAATATTTTCGTTGGCTGCGGCGGCAACAGCATGATTAACAGTTCCCACATGCTGGGCGCCTTCTATGGCATGGAACGGATTATGGGGAAGGATTTTTCGCCGGTTCGCAAGGTCTTCGACTACGCGCAGGCGCATTTCCTTTCCGCGCTTCCGCTTCTCTTTGTCCTTACGGTAACGACGAATGTGGGTGATGATGTTTCGATTCATGGGCTTTATATCGGCGCCGAGCGGTCGTACTTTGAAAAAGCGGTTTCCAAAAGCCAGAATACGAATTTCACTTTCGTGGACGCGCCGCTTCGAAAGGTTGTCGTCTATTTGGACCCGCGGGAATTTAAGAGCACCTGGCTCGGAAACAAATCCGTTTACCGCACGCGCATGGCCATTGCCGACGGTGGCGAGCTTATCGTTTTAGCCCCCGGCATCCGCATGTTCGGCGAAGACGAGGAAAACGATCGCCTTATCCGTAAATATGGCTATGTGGGGCGTGAGAATGTTTTAAAGCTTGTCGATGAAAATCAGGATCTGCAGGATAATCTGTCCGTTGCAGCACACCTTATCCACGGTTCTTCCGACGGCCGCTTCTCCATCACCTACTGCACAGAGCTTGTTACAAAGGAAGAGGTGGAGGGCGTTGCGTTCCGCTACATGCCGTATGCAGAAGCAGCAAAACGCTATAATCCCGCCGTTTTGAAGGACGGCTTCAACACCCTCGAAAATGGCGAGGAAATTTACTATATCTCGAATCCCGCGCTCGGACTATGGGATGTTCGAAAGTAAAGTATACTGTTTAAAAAAGGGGGGGCACAAAGTAACGCACAGTTAATTTGTGCCCCCTTTTTTGCGGTCTGGACTTTTTTTACATCCCCTGTTTCGAAGGGGATAGGAAAAAATGCTTC
>JAZSDW010000037.1:0-7970 GCA_045531355.1 Clostridia bacterium
AAGAAACCTTTTCTTTCAGGAATTCTGTTGAGTATATCCACAACCTTGCGGTCAAGCAGTTTAAAATCAGAGGCGTTTGACATATCAAATCCTACTACCGAACTGATAATAGAATAAAATTTTCTTGCGGCAAAGCTACGCATTTTGCTTTCCTTGCCGCGTGTTGTTTTTATGCCCTCGACAATTTCATATCCCTCTTGCCATAGGCGATACATTTCCACAATTTTTTCAGGAGGATGTTGAAGGTCGCAATCAATGACTACAACTGCATCGCCTTTGGCACTTGCAAGCCCTGCTGAAATAGCTGCTTCTTTCCCGAAATTCCTCGAAAAATGCAGTCCATATATGTTTTTTTCTTTATCGGCTAAATTCTTTATTTTTTCATATGTAGTATCCGTAGAGCCATCATCAATAAAAATAATTTCATTGTCAATTTGCGCTTTTTCTAAAATCTCTGATATCGTATAATAAGCTCTTTCTATGGATAATTCCTCATTGTATGCAGGAATAATTACAGACAGCATTTAAACACCTCCTGAATTTTCATTAAAAACCTTCTCAAGCTGAGCCACCGGCATAGGTCTGTAATAATAATAACCTTGCAGGAGATCACAGCCTGCTTTTATCACGGCTTCTTCTTGCTCTTTTGTTTCGATTCCTTCGCATAATGTCTTAAAACCAATATCCCCGGCAGTACGGATGATATTTTTTAAAATAATAAATCCTGTATCTGTAACTGCGCTCTGTGTTATTGTTTTATCAATCTTCACAATAGAAATATCAAGATTTTGCAAATCCCCAAAGGTTGTATATCCGCTCCCAAAATCATCAAGCAAGATAGATATGCCTTTTTCTTTAAGAACTGACAAATTATCTATCATTTGCGTCCTTGCTTCTCCGGTAATGTTTTTATCCTCTAATATCTCAACCGCCAGACACGAAAAATTCAAATCGTATTTTTGAGCGATGGCTATTATCTTCTCCGCAAATAGTGGTTCGCACAATGTTGATCTTGAAAAATTGATGGTATACTGATATTGCTCCCTTTGTTTTTTATCATTTGAAATCCATTTGCAATTTTTTTCAAAAATATAATAATCAAACTTATCGTTGATGCCAACAGAATCCACTGCAGACAAAAAGCTACCCGGCGTTAACACACCCTCGCTTTCTGAATTCAGACGGGATAGCACTTCCGCACCTATTATTTTCTTTGTTTTTGCATCTAAAACGGGTTGATATTCAAGGAAGAAACGATTATTATCAATTTCTTTTTCTATATTGTTTTCTATTTTTATCCTTTTTTCAAGTGCCTTTCCGCCAGATACATTCCACTCAGCGTATGGAACATTTTCATTCTTTGCGAGCAAATATGCCTGTTTGGCACGACCTATTGCATCATCAAACGACACTTGTGTACCAAGCGCAGCATATACGCCAATTCTAATGTCAATCATTTTCAGCGCGCTATATTGTAAGAGACATTTGTTCAAATCATCAAAACAATTTTCGATTTTTTTGCGTGCAGTCCCGATGTCCCATTTTGCTAGAATAACAAAATTTTTTTCTCCATATATAGCAATATTACTGGCGTCACCGTCTGAAAACATTTCCAGTAGCGCTGTTTTTATTTTAGAAAAAACATTCGAGGTTTGCTGCGCCGGATAAAGACTTCGGAAATTATCCAGGGAAACTTTAATATAGAAAACGCACCTATCTTCACGCAATTTCCCGAATTTGTTGAACGCAGCTTCCAATTTACTTATATTGACAAATGCCTTTTCCTCACTGCCGGCAGCAGTTTTTGCTCCCCTTACGGCAAAATAAATACCAATAGTGATAAGAACAATAAAGCATACACCCAATATGGTTATGATGATGTATGGGTATTCCAATAGTTGCATAATGATAGCTCCTATACTTTTTATTTTGAAAAAGTCGGAAACTCCAAGGTTCCACCGGTTTTCTTAAGACCTATTTTTTCTGCACTTTTTATGCATCTGTTTCCGTCTTTGCGAGCTCTTTCCTTGCGCGCAGGGATTTCCGCTGTAAGAAATGGTATTCCAAACGAAAGCATCGCCTTTATCAGCTTAGTCTTTTTGATACCTTTTCTTTTATATTCTGCAAGAATTTCAAACATGGCATAGTTTAAGGCCTCTTTGTTAAATGCTTTCGTTTTGCGATTAACAGCCTTTAACCATTTGTAAAAATCCAAGAACTTATTGATGTCTGTATTTTCCCTGAAATAAATTCCCTTTATATAAAACTCCTCTTGATTGCTGTTCATAGTTTCAAGAAGTGTTCCATAATAATTTTTTTGAATTGCTATAACTTCTTTGTGCTGCTTCTCTAAGGTTGTTTCAGTAATTTGTTTATCATGAAGTCTGTATATCATAAGATATTCAGGCATGATCTCCACATCATATCCTGCCATCACAAACCTTGTCCAAAGCTCCATATCTTCGGTACAGGTAAAGTTTTTATCATACAAAAGACTTCTGATTGCATCAGCTTTTGCAATAATTCCGGGGTGCAATATCGGATTTGTAACCAAAAGCAATGCTTTTATAGACGCATTGTCACACTTTCCCCCGCATCCTCCGGAAGATATAACTCCGTTTTTAAGCGTCATAAATCTGCAGGAAGACAAAGCTACATTTGGATTATTCTCCATAAATTTATACTGCTTTTCAAGCCTTTCAGGCAGACAGATATCATCTGCATCCATTCTTGCAATATATTTACCTTGTGCAAATGATATGGCTTTGTTAAGGGATGACGGAAGCCTTAGATTCACTTCATTCGTATGTACTTTTACGCGTTCATCAAGCGCTTCAAATCTTTTTAATATTTCGTGTGTTTTGTCGGTAGAACAATCGTTAATTATGATAAGCTCAAAGTCTTTAAATGTTTGATTTAAGACACTTTCAATTGCTTCGGACAAATAATCTTCGCCATTATACACGCTCATGATTAAAGATATTTTAGGTACTATATTCATTTTTGTTCCCCCTCCTCATGCGCTTTAGTTCTTTGCATAAATACAGAAAGTAAAACGCCAATCCGATTCTTTGTTTTTTCATCAAAAATATAGTGACTCGGCTTTTCATGCTAATTTTTTCAAAATGTGCCTTTTGAATCTCCTCTCTGTGTAGAGACCTCAATATAAGTTCCTTTAACTTTTTGATAGCATTAAAATGATTTCCTTCCGCTGCTGCTGCCAAAATTGCAAAACACATAAAGCAAGAATAACGAGAAATCTGCTCATCAAAATCTTTTGGTTTTTCTATGTTTAATCTGCGAAGACCTATAATCACATCTGCTATCTGCGAAATCTGATGCGTTTTAAAGTCTGTCGAAATGGAATCGTTTCTTATGGTATAAAGATAGATAGCTTTTTTGCTCAGATAGATTGTTTCTGCCTCTAAAAAGCAAGGCACAATACAGCTTAAGTCCTCCCCCAAAGAAATGGCAGGATTCACATTGCACTGATGTTTTGTGGCAAGTTCGCGTTTTATTGCTTTTCCCCACAAAAAGTAGAATATGTGGTTCATATTTGTATCCGACAAAAGTTTGGGGAAAATATGTCGCTTAATTTCTGCTTTGTTATACAACCCCTCGTCGAGCAAGTCTACAATCGTATCTCCTGTTTTTCCGCTTATACTGCACTTATAAGAAAAAGAGACGATGTCGGCACCTGTATCACAGATTATTGCATATGCACTTTCTAACGCATCCGGTAAAACTGCATCATCCCCATCAAGATGAAAGATGTAATCTCCGCTTGCTGCCTTGATTCCTGCTTGCCTTGCACTTACCAAACCGCCGTTCTCTTTGTGAATCACCTTTATTCTCGTGTCCTTCCCGGCATATTCATCGCAAATTGCTCCGCACATATCGGGAGAACCGTCATCAACCAATATAAGTTCAAAATCGGCAAATGACTGCGAAAGCACACTTTCAATACATCTTCTTATGTACTTTTCAATGTTATAAATCGGAACAATCACTGAAAAAAGCATTTCAAAAAACTCCTATCTGTCTCTTAATGTCACCATTAACTTTTGAAGCAAAAACAATTGATACTTCATTGCAAACGCAAATGCTGCCTGCTTTACGGGCAATCTATACCAAGGATATGCTTTTAAAACATTCCGAATTTTCTTTTCGGTGCAAATTTCTTTTAATCTTTTCTTAAGACAATAGAATTGTATTTTTTCATCTCTTGCGTGTAAAATCTCTTGCGAACACAAAATTCTTCCAAAGCCTTGTATCAATCGTTCTAAATAAATTTGATATTCATCTTTTTTCACAGTATCTGCAATTCTTTTTTCAAGTTCCTCTAAAAATATGATGCTTTTTTCAAAACGGTCATTTTTATATGCTTTCGAAAGAGAATCTTCATTACGACAGTAGCAGTAGTATGCTCCAGGCATCCCAACCGCACTTTCTGCCGATTTTATGTAGTCAACCATAAACAAGGTGTCCTCGGAAAGTATTTCTCTTTCGGACAAAAATCTGATTCCTTTTTCGTGAAGCACAGAAGTTTTAAATATATTTTTACATACACTCACGCCATAACGGCTGTCATCTGGCTCACTGGGAAGTGCGCCAACAACGCCTAAAAGAAGCTTTTTCATATCCGCTTTTGTAAACACAGTCTCCTCTTTGAAATAGACCTTCTTTGTATCAGCGCCTGTCTCGGAAAACATATTCCCGCCAACAAAGCAAAGCCCCGATACGCAGAGGTCGGCATTGTTCTTTTTTGCCGCATTATATAAAGTTTCGTACATGGCCGTCTCTATATAATCATCCGAATCCACAAAACCTATGTATTCGCCCGTTGCCGCCTCAATGCCTGAATTTCTTGCAAATCCGAGACCGCCGTTTTTCTTGTGTACAACCTTGATTCTCGAATCTGTTTTTGAAATTTCATCGCAAAGCACGGCACAATTTTCCGCCGAACCATCATCGACAATAATGATTTCTATATCCTTAAGTGTTTGGTTCGTTATAGAATCCATACATCTTTGGAGATATTTTTCAGTATTATATACAGGAACAACGATACTTAATTTTGGCCTTATCACTTTCTTCGCCTCTTGTCTATAAGGTTATTATATTGTTGTATTAAGATTCCGCAATACTCTGCGACGCCCATTATCTGCTTGCCTTTAGCTTCGCAGTTCGCTTTGAGCGTTTTATAGTATTCTTCATTTTCAAAACACCGTTTTATCGCCAGGGCGATAGACGCCGCTGTCGGACTTAAAGCTAACGCGCCGGTTTTTCCGTCTTCTACAAGTTCTGCCATTCCGCCATAGTTCATCGTTACCACAGGAACACCCATGGCATGCGCCTCCAAGATGGATAAAGGATTATTTTCATAACATACCGACGGAGCGATAAGAAGTTTAGCGTTTGCCATCAGTTTTGTCAGCTCTTTCCCGACAACAAACCCCTTCAAGGTAACATTGGGGATGTTTTCCAAAACTGCATCATCCGGACCGTTCCCCGCTACGACAAAGTTAATGTCTGGCAAAAGCGCAGCGGTGCTTGCCAGAAGTTCAACCCCTTTTTCCTTTGAAAGTCTGCCAACAAAAACAACATAAGCATTTTTACATTCTGTTTTAGCCGGCATAGTATTCCTTTCAATAAAATTATGTATTGTAAAGGTTTTCCCGGCATAAATGTCCGAAGCGCCTAAAAGCTTGTTTTCCAAAAAATTGCTCGGACATATATATAAATCGACCTTTTTGTATGTTTTTAAAGCTGAATAAAGCTTCGCTTCAATTACACCCAAAAGACTTTTGATTTTTGAATTATGAATGCAATTATATTTCAGACAATTCCATTTTGAGCCTTTTACACATCTGTCACAGGGCTTTGTTTCGGTGAAGTTATACAAAAGATGATTCGGGCAAAACATCTGATAGTCGTGAACTGTTTGCACAAGCGGGATGTTTCTCTTTTTCACCGCATAGATAATTGATGGCGTAAGCTGAAAGTTGATATTATTCATATGAACAATATCAGGCTTAAAGGTATCCAAAACTTTGCCGATTTTCTTATGTGCCTCCCGTGAGTATATTATTTTAAACGGATAGAGAAATCTAGACAGACCTTTAGAGTGAAAATCCATGTTGGTTGTATAAAACCCATGGGAATTCCCTACCGTATTTTTTTCGTCGTACATACCGAAATATTCAACTTCATGCCCCGCAGATGTAAGCGCCTCTGAAAGCTTTAACATATAGCTCTCGCTGCCACCGCGCGGATACAGGAATTTATTCACCATCAATATCTTCATAATATTGTTCCGCCCTTTGTTTCTTTGTTGGCCTCTGAAATATATCCAAACATTTTTGTTTCGCATGTTCTAGTCTTTTCGTCAAAGCCGTTCCCAATCATTATGATAGCAAGCACAGTTGTAAGAAGCGGATAGTTCATGGTGTTGTCGGTTGAAGAAACGATAACTAAATAAATGCTTAGCGCAAGAGCAATAATCCCATTTTCAATCTTGCCTTTTGAACCGAAATAGCATACTCTGACTAAAGTCATAGAAACAAGCCATAAGATGTATCCCCAAAAGCCAAGATCTATAAAATACTGCAAAAAATCGTTATGAACCGACGAAACGCCGACACGCATATTCGCGCTCAACTGATATGTCAGGAATCCGATTCCGTTGCCCAGAAAATCGGGCGAAAACGCATAGAACTTATCTACAGCATTATAAATGGTAACACGACCGCTTGTGTCTATTCCTGCTTTTTCAAGCAATGTAAAGACATCAAGCTTTATGATAGCAATATATCCTATAAGCAGTACTACCAATATAACAGAAAAAATCACGGTAAGTCGCATAGCTGTATCTTTTTTTAATTTTGCAATAAATTTCAAAAGCCAACCAAATACTAAAGCGATTACAATAGCGATAATACCAATTCTCTTAAATGCTGTAAGAAAAC
Organism: Clostridia bacterium; assembly: GCA_045531355.1. Lineage (GTDB taxonomy): Bacteria > Bacillota > Clostridia > UMGS1883 > UMGS1540 > SIG447. The sequence goes on from JAZSDW010000037.1 coordinate 6,969, forward strand.
AAAACATCGTGAGTCCAAGTAAAATAAAAAACACAATATCTTTCTTGGGTTTTAAAAGCATATATATGAGATACGCACCAAGACAAAATGCAAGCTCATGAATTTCTGCCTGCACAATAATATCTCCTGTTTCGCCTGCAAAAGTCATAACAAGGGTTATAAATTCTGAAAAGAAACTCCCGATTCCATTTTGCACTATAATCGTAAAAAGCATCAAAATATTGGAAATAAGAATTGCAACCAGGTTATACCAGATACCTTTTTCGCCGAACACATACAAAAAAGCGACTGCCGCGAGAGTAAAGGAAAGCATATTGTTATATACAAAAGCACCCGACAAACCTCTTGAAATCACCGCCGTATCAACCTGTCCCATAAACCATATAAAAAGAGATACTATGATTGTTATAATAAGCGGCATGCAATATACAAAAGTTGCCTTAATAGAAGCAGCGCCTCTTGCAATATTAGGCTTGTATAAAAAAGCCAAAAATGCTGATGCGAATAAACACAGGGCAAATGCATGGCGGTATGTAACAAACAAGCCAAGGTTAATTACTTCTGTAAGGAAATAGTACATAAGTACCGCAACCACCATAAAGTAACTCTTAAATGTTGTTTGTAAAAATTTATTTTCCACGGTGCATTTGCCCTCCCTTCGTATTTTATTCGGAAAAAGCGTCCTTTTTCATTAGCACAGAAACATATTCTTTTTTACTTTTTATTGTCTCTGAAAGCAGTTTTCTTGCCGTTTGATTTTCCTTAAATGTTTCCGCAATACCAACCTTATATTCTATTCTGATATTCTTATATTCCTCGCGGTCGTCAAGTCTTAACCGGAATAACCTCATAATATCTTCAACGGTAATATAGTCCGTTTCCCTGGCTAAAATTACAAAGCTTCCATTTCCGTTATAAACGAACTCCGCATCTGTTTTTCCAAAGGTTTCTTTTAAGTAGGTTGTAAACATCTTTATGATGTCATCGCCCACCTGTCGGGTG
>JAZSDW010000042.1:0-24721 GCA_045531355.1 Clostridia bacterium
TTCGCGCTTGCCGACAATGTCCAAAGATAAATTAACTTTTGCGTGGGCACGAACAGTAATCATTCTTTTTCTTCTCCCAGAAGCGTTTTAAGATAGCTGCGGAAGGGAGCGCCGAGATCCTCGCGAGAAAGCGCATATTCCACCGTTGCCTGCAAAAATCCGATTTTGCTGCCTACATCGTAGCGTTTTCCGGAAAAATTATAACAGTAAACCGGCTGTTGTTTTGCAAGCGTGCAAAGGGCATCTGTAAGCTGAATTTCGCCACCGGCACCTGGACGCGTATTTTCAAGCAGCGTAAAAATTTCCGGCGTAATAATATATCGCCCTAAAACGGCAATTTGGCTTGGTGCATCCTCAGGCTTTGGCTTTTCTACCATGCCTTCTACCTTGTAAATATCTCTTTCAACCGGAACGGCATCCACAATACCATATTTGGAGACCTCGGACTTTTCTACTTCCTGAACGCCCAGAATGGTGGATGGATATTTTTCGAAAACATCCATCATCTGCCGAAGGCAAGGACGCTCCGCCCGTACAATATCATCGCCTAAAAGCACGGCAAAGGGAGAATCCCCAACAAAGGATTTTGCACAATGAATCGCATGGCCAAGACCAAGCGCCTGCTTTTGCCGGACATAGTGAATATTGGCAAGCGAGGATATGTATTCCATATTGGCAAGATATTCCGTTTTTCCGGTTCTGGCAAGTTCGGTTTCGAGCTCGTAGGATTTGTCAAAATGATCCTCAATCGAGCGCTTTCCGCGGCCGGTGATAATCAGGATATCTTCAATACCGGCCTGCACAGCTTCTTCAATAATGTACTGAAGCGTGGGTGTATCCACAATAGGGAGCATCTCTTTCGGTACAGCTTTTGTAGCCGGTAAAAAACGGGTACCGAGCCCGGCGGCAGGGATAACGGCTTTTGTAATTTTCATTTTATTCATCCTTCCTATAATTACTTAAACCGCTTTGCATAGCGGTAAAAATTCTTTCTTTCAGGCCATGATTCTCTTTTGTAAGCTCCGCGAGAAGCTCTTTGGCATATTGCCGTTTTGTATAACCGTTTGCGGGGCAAGGATTATGCACCACAGGGGCACCGCTTCGTTTTATGAAGCCACTCACATCCTGCTCTTTCATATAAAGCATAGGACGAAGAAGATGAATGTTTTTCCGATCCAGATAAGTAACAGGACTAAAAGAATGCAAACGGCCTTCATAAAACAGGCAGAGAATGAAGGTTTCCAGCGCATCGTCATTGTGATGTCCAAGAGCGACCTTCCTGCAGCCGGCTTCCAGCGCCGCATCATGCAGGGCGCCACGGCGAAGCTTTGCACAGAGGGAACAGGGGTTTTCCTCCTTTCGGATATCAAACAAGATTTCCTTAATGTTTGTGTCCTTTATCATAAGAGGCAGGCCTTGCGCAGCAAAATATTCAGAAAGTGGCGCGAAATCCATATCCGGAAATCCCATGCGGAGCGTAATGGGAACGACCTCAAATTTTTTGGGATAAAAACGGCTTAATGCGTGAAGTGCAAGCGCAAGCGTTACGCTGTCTTTACCGCCGGAAACGCCGACAGCAATCCGATCGCCATCTTCAATCATGTGATAATCGTCTACGGCGCGCCGGACGAAGCTTAATACCTTTTGCATGCTAGTTCCTCCCTAAAAGCTTCAAAAAAGCGGCTTCATCCAGTATAGGCAGTTGCAAATCGAGCGCTTTGTCCAGTTTGGAACCAGCCTCATTTCCTGCCAGAACAAAGTCTGTTTTTTTCGAAACGCTGCCGGAAACCTTTCCGCCTTCATTTGTAATCAGAAGGGAGGCTTCTGCGCGGGATAGCGTGGGGAGTGTGCCGGTAAGCACAAAGGTTTTTCCGGCAAAAAGTGTTCCTGTTTTGCGCACATTCTCCGTCATGGACACCCCATGCGCCCTTAAAGTTGCAAGTGCAGAATGAATTGCCGGGTCTGCAAAGTAAGAAAGAACGCTTTCTGCCATTTTTTCACCAATTTCATGGATGGAACTTATTTCTTCCTTGGTAGCAGACAAAAGCGCATCCATGCTCCGGAAGTGTGCCGCCAAAATCGAGGCGGCGCGTTTGCCGACATGGCGGATGCCGAGTGCAAAAAGCAGGGCGGAAAGGCCTCGCTCTTTTGATTTTTCAATGGAGGAAAGAAGGTTTTCTGCGCTTTTTTCTCCCAGACCCTCCAGCCCCAATATATCATTTTTCGTAAGGGTATATAAGTCTGCAAATGAATGGATGCGGCCATCGGCGAGCAGTTTTTCCGTCATAGCAGGTCCGAGGCCTTCGATATCCATAGCATCCCGGGAGGCAAAATGTTCTATACCGCGCGCCTTTTGGGCATCGCAGCGGTCGCCGCTACAGCGATAGGCCGCTTCGCTTCCTTCCCGTAGAAGCGGGGCACCGCAAATGGGACAAGCCTCCGGCATGGAATAGATCTGCTCGCGCCCTGTGCGCTTCTCCGGAAGCACACCGACAACTGCAGGGATAATATCACCGGCTTTCTGTACCAGAACGCGATCGCCAATGCGGATATCCTTTTCGTGAATAAAATCAATATTATGAAGTGTTGCCCGGCTTACCGTAGATCCGGCAATACGGACAGGCTCTAAGACGGCATTTGGCGTTGCGGCACCGGTACGGCCAATTTGAATTACAATATCCAAAAGCGTTGTTTCCTGCTGCTCGGGCGGGAATTTGTACGCGGCCGCCCAGCGTGGGTATTTAGAGGTGCTTCCCAAAGCGGCGCGTTGCGAGAGAGAATCCACTTTAATTACCGCACCATCAATATCACAGGAGAGAATGCTTCGTTTTTGGCCGATGTCCTGCACAAGCGTCCATGCAGCCGCGATATCTTCAACAGGCGGTTTTGTGTCTATTACTTTAAAACCAAGGGTCCGAAGAACTGCAAGACTTTCGCTGTGTGTTTTTGGAGAAATGCCTTCACACTTTTGGATGTTGAACACATAGATATCGAGTTTGCGAGAAGCGGCAATAGAGGAATCCAGCTGCCGAAGCGAACCAGCCGCAGCGTTGCGTGGATTTGCAAACAAGGGTTCTCCGGCAATTTCGCGTGCCGCATTTAAGGCTTCGAATGCTTTTTTGGGCATAAAAACTTCTCCACGGACCTCCAAATATGGTAAGGGGGAAGAGAGGCGAAGCGGAATGGAGCGAATGGTTTTCAGGTTCTGCGTTACATCTTCACCGACAGCGCCGTCTCCACGGGTGGAGCCACGGAAGAAAACACCGTCCCGGTATTCGAGAGAAACAGAAAGGCCGTCAATCTTCGGCTCCACTATATAGCATGCATCCGGAATAACAGTGCGCACTCTCTTGTCAAAGGCCTCCAGTTCTGAGAGACTAAAAACATCGGCAAGGCTTTCCATGACAACGGAATGCTGCACGGGTAAAAAACCATCTAAAACGGCGCCACCAACGCGCTGCGTCGGCGAATCCGGCGTGACAAGAGCGGGGTTTTCCGCCTCCATATCTTCGAGCTGGCGGAGAAGCCTGTCATATTCAAAATCGCTAATTTCGGGCGCATCCAGAACATAATACAAATGATTGTGATGATGCAAAAGCGCCCTTAAAGCTTCTATATCCATAATTACACCTCATTTTTATATATTCTACTAAAAAAAAGAGGATATGTAAAGTGATTTTTAAAATTTACAGTATTTTTATGGAAAGGGGCTGCCGCAGCGTTTCCACCCTTAGCATTCTCCAGACAGTTCCTTTTCCAGTAGTGCAACATATTCTGCTGCATTTTTTCGGTTTGCCGCAATTTCTTCTTCTGTCATTTCGCGGCGCACCTTAGCCGGACTTCCAATCACGAGGCTGCCATCCGGAATTATGGTGCCGCCTGTAACCAGCGCACCGGCGGCAATAATACAGTTTTTGCCGATGACGGCGCCATCCAACACAATAGCCCCCATGCCAATCAGCGTATTGTCGCCTACAGTGCAACTGTGTAAAATTGCGCCATGTCCAACTGTGACGCCGCGTCCTAAAGAAAGCTGCATGTTTTCAGAAACATGCAGCACGCTGCATTCCTGAATGTTCGTTTCGTCGCCAATTCTGATAGGCGCCATGTCGCCACGAATAACGGCATTATACCAGACGGAAACGCGATCTCCGAGTGTAACATCGCCGCAGATAGCGGCTCCCTGTGCAACAAAAAGCTTTTTCATTTTAAACTTCCTTTCTTATTTGTTTTTTAAATATCGAAGTGCGCTGACAGCTGCTGTTGCGCCATCTGCGGCGGCGGTAACGATTTGCCGTAATTTCTTTTCCCGAATATCACCGGCTGCAAACACACCGTCTGCTTCCGTTGCCATTTCCTTATGCGTCAGAATGTAGCCACCGGGCGAAAGGGGAATTTCGGTGCAAAGCCGGTTTGCGGGGATTGTGCCCATAGCAATGAAAAGAGCACGGACTTCGATAAAATCCGTTTTATCTGTGTTATCCTTCACCATGATGCCGGAAAGCGCGCCATCTTCTTCGTGAAGCGCCGAGGGCATTGTGTAGGGAAGCGTGAGAAGGTTCGAAGCATCCGGCAGCGTTTTTGGGGGTAGCCCTGGGCAGAGAAAATACACTTTTTCTGCATACTGAGACAGAAAAAGGGCTTCTTCTGCCGCATGCGCACCCTGTCCTACGAGCGCCACAGGTTTGCCTTTATAGAGAGCACCATCACAGGTGGCACAGTACGAAACGCCACGGCCACGCAAGGCTTCTTCGCCGGGAAGACCTAAAGGACGCGGCTCTGCACCAGTAGACAGAATAATAGCTTTCGCGGTATATACATTTCCCAGCGAAGTTTCTACAGATTTGATTTCACCGAGTGTAAGACGGATCGCGTCTTCATACAAAAGCGTCGCACCGTGACGCGTTCCCGCCTCCAGAAACTGCATGGCAAGCGCCGGCCCGGTAATCGAAGAAAAAGGGGGATAGTTTTCAATGGTTTCAATCGTAGAAAGTTGTCCACCCGGCGTCATGCGCTCCAGAATCAGAACGCTTTTTCCTGCGCGGGAAGCATAGAGTGCAGCGGAAAGGCCGGCAGGTCCGGCGCCAATAATTATGATGTCGTACATAAAAGGCTCCTTACACTTAAAATTTCTATTCTTTATTATTTCATTTTTCATGCTGTTTGTCAACAAAAACTTGACAAAAAATAAACTTTGGGATATAATCAAATGATATAAAATGCTTTTAGGAGATGCTTCCATGATATATTTGGATCATAGTGCGACCACCAGGCCTTCCGCCAAAGCAATGGAGGCTTTTACCCGGTGCGCGAGCTTGCAATTTGGCAATCCATCCTCCGTGCATAAGATGGGCGCGGAAGCTGCACTTTTACTGAAGGAAGCACGCACAAAAATAGCAGATAAACTGCATGTGGAGCCGGGTGAAATCGTCTTTACATCCGGCGGAACGATGGCGGACAATCTGGCGGTTATGGGCGCCGTGCGAATTAAAAAGGGCGGAAGTGTAGTCACAACGACCATTGAACATCCGGCAGTGCGAAGCGTATGCCAGGCGCTGGAGAAAAAGGGGTTGACGGTTCGCTATGTAGTCCCCGGGCGAGATGGGATAGTGACGGCTGAAGCAATTGAAAAGGCGCTGGATAAAGATACGCAGCTTGTCAGCGTCATGCATGTCAACAATGAAACCGGGGCGGTTATGCCCATTTCATCGATAAAGCCCGCCATGCAAAGAATTTGCCCCGAGGCACTTTTACATTCGGATTGTGTGCAATCATTCGGAAAATTGCCCGTGCTTCCCAAAGCATGGGGGGCGGACCTGGTCAGCGTTAGCGGGCACAAGATTCACGGCCTTCGCGGCGCGGGAGCGCTGTATGTCCGAAAGGGCGTTTCTCTGGCACCTGTTTTCTACGGCGGAGGGCAAGAACGAGACATCGCGCCAGGGACAGAGAATCTACCGGCGATTTATGCAATGGCGGCAGCGGCCTGGGAAATCCGGGACACGGAAAAGGTGGAAGGCCTTTCAAAACTTTTGAAAAATGGGCTTTTGGAAATTGAGGGCGTTTGTTTTAACAGTCCAAAAACGCATCTTCCGCACATTGTAAATGTTTCCTTTGGGGCGCTTCCGGCAGAGGTTGTAACCAATGCACTTTCAGAAGCTGGCATTTGCGTTTCCAGCGGGTCGGCCTGTGCAGGCGCCAGAGCAGAAAAAAGCTATGTTCTGCGCAGCATGGGGGTCATGTATCCGGATGGCGGCGTCCGTTTCAGCCTCTCGGAGGAAAATACGGAGGCAGAGATTGAGAAAACTGTTTCCACATTAAAAAAAGTCATTCCCATGCTGTATATGGCGCTGGGGGTAAGGAGAGACGCATGAAAGAGATTCTGCTCATCAAATACGGAGAGATTATTTTAAAAGGATTAAACCGTCACATTTTTGAAGACAAGCTGGTCCGGAATATCCGGCATGCAGTTGGAGATGGGGCGCACATTTATAAATCAAGAGCCACAATTTATGCTGAGCCACGCGAGGGTGAAGATGTGGAGACGCTGGTGCAGAAAATATTGAAGGTGTTCGGCGTTGTATATGTCATCCGTGCGGCGGTGTGCGACAAAAGTCTGGATACGATTGCTGACACCGTTCTTTCCTATGTAAAATTGGATGGATATTCCACTTTTAAAGTAGAGACAAAACGTGCCGACAAAACATTTCCCATGTCTTCGCCGGAAATAAGCGCTGAACTTGGCGGCAGAATCTTGTCAAGCTTTCCAAAGCTTTCGGTAGATGTACATCATCCTGAAATTACGATCCATGTAGAAATCCGTGAAGCAGGTGCCTATGTATATGCGGAAAAGCAGAAGGGACCCGGCGGAATGCCGACAGGGACGGCGGGCAAAGTACTTTTGCTGCTTTCCGGCGGCATTGATAGTCCGGTCGCAGGGTACATGTTGGCAAAACGCGGCACTACTATGGATGCGGTGCATTTCTTCTCCCCGCCGTTTACGAGCGAAAAGGCAAAAGAGAAGGTGCTGGATCTTGCACGCATTTTATCCGGGTACACCGGCGGGATGCGGGTGCACATTGTCCCCTTTACGGAACAGCAGTTGCAAATGAAAGCGAAATGTCCTCCGGAGCATCTTACAATTTTAATGCGACGGATGATGATGCAGATTGCTTGCAAAATTGCCGAAAACACAGGTGCCGGAGCCGTTGTTACCGGTGAGAGCTTAGGCCAGGTCGCAAGCCAGACGCTTGAAGCGATTGCCGTTACCGATGCTTGTGCCACGATGCCGTGCTTCCGTCCGCTGATTGGTATGGATAAAGAGGACATCATTGCAATTGCACGAAAAATTGACAGTTATGAAACCTCGATTCTTCCTTATGAGGATTGTTGTACTATTTTTGTGCCCAAACATCCAACAACCAAACCACGCCTCGCGCGTATTTTAGAGTCGGAAGCGCTTTTGGACACAGAGGCTTTGATTCAGAAGGCTTTAGAAGAGACGGTGCATATTGATGTGTAAGCACAACAAAACGATAGAAACCCTACTGGCGCTTCACAAAACGGTTGCTGTGGCAGAATCCTGCACAGGGGGGCTTTTAAGCGCGGCGTTTGTGAACTATCCAGGCATCTCTCCGGTTTTTTTGGAAGGGGTAATTACCTACGCCAACGAAGCGAAAGTGCGGCTTGGTGTTCAGCCGGATAGCCTCAGAAAATATGGCGCTGTCAGCCGCGAGGTGGCAGCTGAAATGGCTGAAGCTGTGCGCAAAAGAGCGGGCAGTACCTTTGGGATCAGTACGACGGGCGTGGCTGGCCCCACTGGCGGAACAAGGCAAAAGCCGGTAGGGCTTGTTTATATTGGTATAGCTTCGCCTCGAAAAACAAGAACATACGCTTTACGCCTTTCGGGTGATAGAACGACTGTACGGAAAAAAACCGTGCACGCAGCATTTTGCTTTTTAGAAAAAGCAATAGAAGGATAGAACAAACAGTTGGAATGGAGGAAAAAGGATGACAAATCCGCCGATTGAACAGCAGATTACGGAAACGCTGGAAAAAAACTATATGCCCTACGCCATGAGCGTTATTATTTCCCGGGCAATTCCGGAAATTGACGGATTTAAGCCTTCTCATCGAAAACTTCTTTACACGATGTATAAGATGGGGCTTATAAATGGCGCACGCACAAAATCTGCCAATATTGTCGGGCAGACCATGAAACTGAATCCGCATGGTGATGCGGCAATTTACGAAACGATGGTGCGTTTAACATCTGGCAATGAGGCGCTTTTACACCCTTTTGTGGACTCCAAGGGTAACTTTGGTAAGCAGTATAGCCGAGACATGGCATACGCGGCCCCTCGTTATACAGAGGCGAAGCTTGACCCCATTTGCAACGAGCTGTTTGGTGAAATTGATAAAGACACCGTTGACTTTACGGATAATTATGACGGCACCATGAAGGAACCAGTACTTCTTCCTGTGTCATTTCCCACGATTTTGGTAAATCCAAACCAAGGTATAGCCGTTGGAATGGCCAGCAATATTTGTAGTTTTAATCTGCGGGAACTTTGCGAAGCAACGATTGCGCTGGTTAAGGACGAAAAAAGCGATATTCGAAGCGTTATGCCCGCACCGGATTTTTCTACGGGTGCCTCGCTTATCTTAAATCCGGAAGAAATGGACAAAATTTATGAAACTGGGCGCGGAAGCTTCCGACTTCGTGCAAAATACAACTATGATAAGAAGAACAATTGTATTGAAATCTATGAGATTCCGTATACGACGGCAACAGAGGTTATCATCGATCGCGTCGTAGAACTGATTAAAGCAAACAAAATTCGAGAAATTACAGATATTCGGGATGAAACTGACCTTGGCGGCCTGAAGCTCACCATTGACTTAAAGCGCGGAGCGGATCCGGACAAGCTGATGATGCGGCTTTATAAAATGACAAGCCTTGAAGATTCGTTCAGTTGCAATTTCAATGTCCTGATTCATGGACAACCGCGTGTTATGGGCGTAAGGGAAATCCTGAAAGAATGGATTTCTTTCCGAAAAGGCTGCATTTGCAGGCGGCTGGAATACGATATCAAAAACAAAAAAGAAAAGTTACATCTCCTGCAGGGTTTGAAAAAAATACTGCTTGATATTGACAAAGCAATTCGTATTGTCAGGGAAACAGAACTGGACGAAATGGTTGTGCCAAATTTAATGGAAGGTTTTGCAATCGATAAGACACAGGCCGAATTTGTTGCTGAAATCAAATTGCGAAACTTAAATAAGCAATATATCTTAAAGCGTACGGCAGAAACGGATGCGCTGGCGGCGGAGATTGAATCACTACTTGCCACGCTGGCGAGCGATCGCGCGATTAAAAAGTTGATTATATCTTCGCTGCAGGAAATTTCTAAAAAATTTGGGAAAGAGCGGAAGACGGAGATTGTCGCCGGCGAGGAAGTTGAAACCATTACAGAAGAGGAAACGATTGAGGACTACAACCTGAAGATTTTCTTCACACGAGAAAACTATCTGAAAAAGATATCCCTTGTTTCTCTGCGCTCGGCGGCCGAACAAAAGCTTAAAGAGGACGATGTTATCGTTTCTGAATTTGATGCCTCCAATCGTTGGGATGTCCTGCTTTTCAGCAATCAAAACAATGTCTACAAGCTAAAAATTTCTGATATTCATGATTGCAAGGCGAGCACACTGGGCGAATATTTGCCGAATCTTTTAGGGCTTTCAGACGATGAACGAATTGTGTATGCGGTGCCGACGGAAAAATATACCGGCTACATGCTTTTTGGATTTGAAAACGGAAAGGTAGCTAAAACGGCTATGGAAAGCTACGCCACGAAACTTAATCGGAAAAAGCTTACAAACGCGTACGGCAGCGCGTCACCGCTTATTCAGATTCTGTATATTCCGGAAGATACTTCCATAACGCTTGTAAGCACTTCTGGGAAATGGCTTACCTTCGATTCGGCTGCCCTCGAAGTCAAAACAACACGGAGCACGCAGGGCGTACAGGTCATGCGGATGCGTAAAGGCCACACACTTTCGGGCATGCAACTTGCGACGGAGGAAACTATGCAATATAAAAGCAAAAATATTCCTTCTGGGGGATATTATCCGACTGAGGAGACAGAGGCAGATACGCAGCTCTCATTATTTTAAAAAATCCGGCAAAACCAAAATGTGTTTTGCCGGATTTTTTTTGTTGGCAGAAGAAGGCTGTTTTTAATGGCGCCTCATATTCTAAATTGATTTTCCATATACTGCTTTAGATAGTTTGGAGGTGTTTGTTTGAAACGGTGGATGCTTTTTTGTGTTCTTTTCTTTCTTCCCATATCCGCACATGCGGAACCAATAGAAATATCTGCAAAAAGTGCAATCGTTCTGGAGTATGGAACAGGGCAGGTGCTCTATGCCAAAGATGCGGACCGGCGGCTACCGATGGCCAGTACAACCAAAATTATGACGGCGCTTTTGGCACTGGAACAAGGAGAACTTACCGACCGCGTGCAAATCAGCACGAAGGCTGCACATACGGAAGGAAGTTCGATGTATTTAAAGCCCGGACAGAGCCTTTCTCTGGAAACGCTTCTATATGGCCTTATGCTTTCTTCCGGCAACGATGCGGCCGTGGCGATTGCAGAGCATATTTCGGGAAGTGAGGCAGCGTTTGCAGAAGCAATGACTAAAAGAGCGCACGAGCTCGGTTGTATAAATACGCAGTTTAAAAATGCAAACGGCCTTCCGAATACAGAACATTTTACGACCGCAATTGAGCTTGCGCGCATTGCAGGAAAGGCGATGGAACACCCTAAATTCAGAGAAATCGTGGGGACAAAAACGGCCGTGCGGGAAGGACATTCTTTTTCGAATCACAACAAAATGCTTTCTCTATATGAAGGCGCTACAGGGATAAAAACAGGCTATACAAAAGCATCCGGCAGAACACTGGTCTCCGCTGCAAAGAGAAACGGCATTGAACTGATTTGCGTCACCTTGCAAGCGCCGGATGACTGGTCGGATCATACCAAAATGCTGGATCTGGGCTTTTCAAAAATTTCACTCGTACCGGTAGCAGAAAAAGGGGAGGTTTGTAAAACAGAACCGATTTTGAATGGGATAAAAAATGAGGCAAAGCTTGCCTTTGAAGATGGTTTTTCTCTGCCGGTAGTGCAGGACAAAACGGTAGAAACAAGAATTTCTATAGACGCACCGCTCCATGCGCCTTTGCAAGCGGGAGAAATCGTCGGCAAAGCCGAGGTTTTTTTAGATGATGTGAAAATGGGTGAGATTCCTGTGTGTGCATCTGAAGAAATATCTGCGATGCCGTCACCAAAATTTTTTACGGTTTTGTTGAAAATTTTTCGCCGATTTACGGTACTTTTTAAATAAACTTTTTTATATTGGCTATTTAAAAAAGTTTTTACTTAATTTTTGTTGCAATTTTTCAAGATTTGTGTTATACTATCATATATACTTGTAGCTATTTTTAAACGACAGAAAGGAGCATGCACGCATGAAAACAAAAATCTTGGGTATTACACTTATTTTATGTTTTGTCTTCTCTGCTTTTTTGGGGATGACAGCGGCAGCCGCAGGTGATTTATTTATTGATCAAAAATGGGAAATTAATGACAGTAATACATACGATACCGACGGCGCGCTTTCTATCACACTAGGGGCGAACATGCCATTTTTTTCAAAGCAGGTAGCGGTAAGTGCAAATAAAAAGTATAAGCTTTCTTTTGAATATGCTTTAAACTTTGATCAGAAGGGCGAATTGAAGGTGGCGGGAATTACGGCAGACGGGAACGCGCGTGCTATTGTGGAGCCGATTCGTCTTTCGACGACCAGCGGTGCAGACATATACGAAGAATATGGGATCATCTTTTCGCCCGGGCACCTGGAAGGTTCTCCGTTAGTTTCAACGGTTGTTTATTTTGAGGGAAAGCCCATAAAAGAGTGGGAATCCGGTAAGTTCAATCTTCGCAATATCGTTATGCAAGAGATTCCGGCTGAAGCCATTGCAAACGGTTCCGCTGAATATTTGGATGCAAACAACCGGCCGTTTGGAATCACTGGTGGCACCTTAGTGAAAAACGCGTCCTTCGCGAAACACGGAAACAATGTTATGGAGCTTGCCAGCGGCGAGACCATGAAAATGGATCTCGGCACGGAAAAGGCAGGGGTAGAGAAGGTTAAAATCCGTGGCTATATACAAGCGAAGGATATGAGCGCGGGAAGTAGCGTTAAAGTAACTTTCTGGAAGGACACAGAGTCGGCAGATACAAAAATTGCCGAAAAGACCTATACTTTTGCAGATGCTAGCGTAGAAGCGGATGCAAGCCTCAAAGATATCCAAAATGGCGTTTGGGAGTATTTCCGGTTCTCCCATCTGCCGATAGGCAATAAGATTGTGATTGCGTTTTCTGTAGAAGGAAACGGAAGTGTGTATGTAGACGGCGTGACGATGGTGGAGGATAAAAACATAGCCGCGGATCCGCAGTTTATAGATGCTGCAACTAATCCTTCGGCCGGTCGGGACGGGAGCAAGTGGAAATTTGATACCGAAAAAGTTTCGGCCGCCAGTGATGGTGATTGCCCCGATGGCCAATACTACATGATTTTAAACGGAAATGGATGGCAGGATCCTGCAGAAGCCTATGGCAGAGGGAATGGCGGCCTAATCACTGTAACACCCAACACAAGGTATATAATGAGTTTTTGGTATAGAGCAGATTCCACCTGCAGAGTCTCTCCGCAATTTAACTTTGGTGCAGCGACAACAACCTATATCAGCGGAAATGCTTCTTATACATTTCCTGAAGGAACAGATAAGTTTGGGCCTTGGTTGTGCTATCTAAAGAGCACAAACGGAAAGTGGAAGCAAGTTTCCGTTCTCTTGACAACACCCCCAAGCACCACAGGCGTGAAAGCGGGATTCTCCTTCGTTGCTGGCAATATGGCAGTTTCCAATTTTTCGCTTGAAAAAGTAGATGAAAAAGAAATTCGTTTCTTCGTACCCGATTTATCGGATTGTCTGTCATCAGATTCGATGAGCGGGATGCAAATGGCTTTTATGACATATTTGGGCAAACCCGTTGAGGTGCAGGACGAATTGAAAACGGGCGAAAGCATAAAGGCGACTTGTCTCGTTCCGGTTTTGGATGGAGATTCGCATAAACTTTCAACGGACAAGATGATTCTGGCTTCTTACAAGACAGTGAATGGCACGAAGCGGCTGGATAGTATTGGAATCGGCGAGCTGGCCGCCCTTGGCGGTACTGATGTGGCAGGTGTTGATTGCACCACAAATGCAAACACATTTACTTTACAAGACGGGACACCGCTTAAGTATATCAATTACCCATCGGTTACCTTGACGAGTGATGAAATTAAAGACGCAGATTTAATTCGTGCATTCTGTTGGGATACACTTTTTGGACTCCAGGCTGTTGTGGATGCCAGTAATATACAGTAAAGTAAAAATGCCGATCCATCATCATGTTTTCTAAATTTGAAGGGAGCTTTTAAGTATGAAAAAAATAGTAGCAATCCTGCTTGCAATACTTGTTTTTTCAGGCCTCTCGGTTGCTTGTCCGGCTGCTACCGTTACGGTAGGAAAAACGATTGAACTTTTGAAAAATGGAAGTTTTGAAGAATTAAAAAATTCCGTTACGCCGAGCGTTTGGTCTTTAGACTCCCAAAAATGGGGCGACATCGCAAAGCTAGAGACAAACAGTGCCAGCGACGGCAATCGAATGCTTCATGTAACTGTGCCGGCTGGATCGAGCGAGCAGTTCGCACAGAGCTTATCCGGTTTGGCAACCGGCGTGGAATATACGCTGCACTTTAGTCAACATGGTACTGTGCCGAGCGGAGTTGTTCAAGTCGGTTTTGAATATTATTACTCCTCATCATATTGCTTTGATACCAGTCAGATTTTGACTCGCGCAGATTGGTGGGACTTTGAACTAAAGTTTACACCTCCGGCCGGTGTTACGACTTTCACGATCCGCGTAGTACTGCCTGGCGAAAGCGATACCTATTGGGATAATTTCTCTCTCACGATACCCGCCCCGAAAAACGAGAATGGAATCACTCCATACGAAAGCTACATTGCGCCACTTGATTTTTATGAGCAAGCTCCGATTTCCGGAGCAGACAACTTATTGTCAAATGGAAATTTTGATTCGGTTTCAAACGGTCAAGTCATGCCTGAAAACTGGGGAATGGGGAGTAATAATGGGACCGTTCTTGGTGTAGATGCAACTGCACCTGGAAATGAAGGAAACAACTGCATAAAGCTACAGACAAGAAATAATTATTCGGAAGCGGACTTAAGATATTTACCGCAGGTTAGGACCATTAATTTTCCTGGGAACCCGGGTCTTTTCAAGCCAAACACTCGGTATCGTCTGAGTTTGCGCTCCTATTGCGACGGTAGAAGCCTGCCGCCAAAAGGAGATGGTAATTTATTGTCACTTACTGTCTATTATTATGTAGGAAACGGGACGGAACCGAATCCGATAGGCAGCGTGCAAAACTCTTATAACTTAGGACCATCTAAGCCCGGGGCGTGGGAGGAACATGCTGTTTTCTTTACCGCGCCTGAAAACACAACAAGCATTTCGCTGAGATTATACTTTAGGACAAACAATCCGCTGGGGACTGCTACATACACAATCTGGGTGGACGATGTAGCATTGCAACAAGCGGAGGAAGAGAATTATGCAGCTCTACATCCGGATCAGGTGTTTTACTATGCTGAGGATAGCGCAAATGTATCTTATGAAAACCAAACCGGTTTTGCAAGACTTAGGGTATACCCGGAGCATATTGCGGACTGCGCAGGTGGAACGGTAAATTTTAAACTCATGAATGCAGACAAGACGCAGACACTTGCACAAAAAACGGGTGTTGCGCTTTCGGATAACAATACGGCTACCTTCTCATATCCGCTTTTAGGCATGGAAGTTTCGGGCTATCAGGCGGGCGAAGAAACTGGGCAAAATCCGACAGAAAAGCCTTACCTTCTCATTGCAGAGGTCTATAACCAAAACGGAGAGCTCAAGGATACGGTGATGCGTGCAATTTACAGGTACCGCCGTCCCGAGCATATGAATATAGATGGCGAGCTTTTAGATGAAGATGGAGAAATCTTTATTCCTACAATTGCATATTCTGCGCCAGTTGTATCCATCTATCCGAGCGACGAATATCCGCATCCGGACATGATTCGTACCGATATGCTGGAGGAGCTGGGGATAAACATGCCCGTTTTATCCTCGGGGCTTGTTGGTAATCGATATTCATCAATTGGCCAGCCTACATCTTCAAACGCACTCCGATTAACCCTCGACGCACTTGCAGAAAAAGGGATGAAGGGGATTGTGTCATTTTTCCCACTTGTAAAGCATGGGGCACATCCAGATGAGTATTATCGAACCATTGCGACGATTCAAGAGTTTAAAGATCATCCGGGTGTAGGTGCATGGAACCTTGCTGATGAGCCGTGGGATAAGATTATGGAGCAGGAATACTGGCTTACGGAAATGTATAAGCTCGTCCGTCGATATGACGATAAGCACCCGATTTTCTTTACAGATAATTCCCTCTATATAGAGTATAGCAGCATGTATAGCGACATGGTTTCCATGGATCCTTATCCGTCTTACCCGATGAATAGTGGAACATCCTTATTCCCAGAAACAGATCGTTTCGCATCTTGTATCAGTAATCCTGCGGTATATGCAGGAGAGGCGACGGCACTTTTACATCGTACAACAGAGCGCTACGGAAAACACATTTTGCAGGTGCAGCCAGGTTTTGCATATAATGGTTATTTACCCAGTATTTCAGATTTAAGATCTTTCTGGTATCAAACGATTTTTGAAGATGGGCATGCCAACGGCTGGTACACACTTTGTGGAGGCAATGGTATTTATCCGCTTTCAAACGGATCGGCGAAACTGAATGGCAATACTCTACCTGCCAAACCGCAGTATCTGGAATGGCTGGAAGAGTTTGGGGAAGAAGAGCTACCCATGAGTTATCTTCTCTTTGGGCGGTCTTCCCCGTATCCGCAATTTAATCGACTTGAAACGGCGGAATATGCTTACGAAAGCGTTGCGGCTAACGGAGACCTTTATGTGCTAGTCTGGAACCGGAAGGCAGCCGTGCAGTCAATCAATGTTTCTCTAACAAGCCAAAACGGGTTGGTTACTGCATACGGAACGCCGACCGAGCTTTATCATTTTTCGGATCCCGATGTGCCGGCGGATACGGGATGCAATCCGGTAAGCAACAACGGTATTCTTACGGTAACGCTGCAACCGGCAGCATTCGGCCTTATTCGGATTCCTTGTGCGGTTGTTGATACAGATGTGCTTTTTCAGTCTTCTTTTGATGACATAGGCAGCCTTGATTCCAGTACGAAGACTGCTGTTGAAGTTGTATGGCGCGAAGGCATCATGGATGCGGAGAACAGAACCTTTGCACCTTCGGAGAAAATGACGCGTGGCGACTTTACAAAAGCCTTAATGCGCGCGCTAGATCTGGAATGCCTGTCCAGCCGTGGCAAACTGGTAGCGCAGTTTAGCGATGTAAGCAGTTCCGCGCCTTATGCGCGTGAGGTGCAAGTGGCAAGAAGTCTTGGAATTCTGAAGGGAAATGGTAATAATACCTGCAGCCCGACAGTGTTGATTTCAGGGGCAGAGGCTAAAATCCTTTGCGAGCGTGCACTCGCGGTAGCGATTCGAACCTTCGATGCGTATGGTTCCTTTGGGACAGGGACAACAATCACGAAGGCAGAAACTGCCGTTTTGATGAACAATCTGCATCAGCTTCAGAAAGGTGCAATATAAACAAATAAAGATAGCTATCCTAAAAGCATTTCAAAAACAAACCGCCCGGAGAATCTCCGGGCGGTTTCTGGCATTTCAGACAGTAGTTTTAGACTAGCTTTGCTATAAAACTATTGCAAAAAAAAGCAGAATATGGTATAATAATTTCAAGCAAAGCTTGAAATCAATGAATTGCCTTTGACATGAATTGAGCCTTACGGCTCATGAATTGCACTAAAGTGCATTATAAAGGCAATTCAATTCATGGAGCGGAGCGAGAATTCATGGCAGCGCCAATTCATGACAACGCAGTTGTCAACTCATTAAAAACGAGGTGCATCTTTTCGGTCACCTAATTATATGATTGTCGCATGCGGAATTTTATTTTATAAAACTCCTAAAAGCCGTTGGCTTTTTGCGGTCTTTGACCGCTGTGTTAATTGACGGCGTCACAAAAATTCTCTTGCGATAGTAAAATTTAATTCGCAAGTGAATGTCTGCCTTGTGGAAGATTAGCAAGCGCAATGAAGTGCCTTCGGCGTGAATTTTAAAAAGCGAATCGTACGGCTTGATAATTAAATTTGGCACAACAAACAGAAGAAGAGGAGAAGTAAAATGGATATTTTTACAGTGTTAAGCCTGATAGGTGGTCTTGCTTTATTTCTATACGGCATGGACCTTATGGGAGATGGACTAAAAAAGCTTGCAGGCGGCAAGCTTGAATCCCTTCTTGCAAGGCTTACATCGGCAAGGTGGAAAGGGCTTCTTCTCGGACTTGGAGTAACTGCTGTTATTCAGTCATCGAGCGCAACGACCGTAATGCTTGTTGGTTTTGTAAATTCAGGCATTTTAAAGCTTGGACAGACAATCAGCATTATTATGGGCGCTAATATAGGAACAACGGTTACGGCATGGCTTCTCACCACTACCGACATTCCGGATGGTGCCGGTCTTATACTGGAACTATTAAAGCCTAGTTCCTTTACACCTGTGCTTGCAATTATAGGCCTCATTATGACAATGATTGCAAAAAATGACAGAAGAAAAAATACAGGCTCGATTCTTTTGGGGTTTGCCATCCTTATGTTTGGTATGGATGCAATGAGTGGGGCGGTATCCAATCTTAGGTCAGCATTTGACAGTATGCTGGTTTTGTTTGAAAATCCTGTTGTGGGCATTTTGTTCGGCACAATTTTTACTACCATTATTCAGTCCTCTTCCGCGGCGGTAGGCGTGCTGATTGCTCTCGCTGTATCCGGAATTAACATGCCGTTTTCGATTGCGTTACCGCTTCTCCTTGGTATGAATATAGGCACAACCATAACGCCTATCATTTCTGCCATAAGCGGAAATATTCATGCAAAGCGTGTAGCGCTGGCGTGTTTATATATAAAAATGATTGGGGTTGCTATTGTAACATCTGTATTTTATATTATACACTCTTTCGTGTCCTTTGAATTTATGACGATGCCTACAAATGCAGTTGGGATTGCGTTTGCCCATACTTTGTTTAATATCATATCGACCGTTATTCTTATTCCGTTTTGCGGTTCCATTGAAAAACTGGCGGTAATTACGATCAAAGGGAAGCAAGATGAGGCAGATAATATTTTTGCAACGCTGGACGACAGATTCCTTGCGATGCCCAGCTTTGCAGTTGAAAAATGTAAAGAGCTTGTGAGCGATATGGCAAAAATATCCGCTGATACCTTTAAAAAAGCTACAGAAATAATGGGCGTTTTCAACGAAGAAGAATTTGAAAAAATCAACTACCTTGAGAAATTGGTTGATAAGTACGAGGATAAAACAAGTACATATCTTGTTAAAATTGCTGCAACCCAGATGTCAGCAAAGGATAGTAAGATTGTTACGGAACTATTGCATTGTATAGGCGATATTGAACGGATTTCCGATCATGCCCTTAACATCGCCGAGGCCGCAAAGGAAATACATGACAAGAAAATATCCTTCTCGACGAAAGCAAAGCAGGATCTCGCGATTATTACTGCAGC
The DNA here is from genome assembly GCA_045531355.1 of Clostridia bacterium. Classification (GTDB taxonomy): domain Bacteria; phylum Bacillota; class Clostridia; order UMGS1883; family UMGS1540; genus SIG447. The sequence continues at coordinate 18,869 of JAZSDW010000042.1, forward strand.
CGTTGGAGAAACACTCGACTTTGCCGTTACTGCGCTTGTAAATGATGATGTGGAAACTGCAAAATGTGTTGAGCCGCTTGAACAGGTTATTGACGGGCTGAAAAGAAAGATTAAAAATGGGCATATTTCAAGACTGCGGCAGGGCGACTGCACGGTAGAGCTTGGATTTATCCTATCCGACCTTCTGACAAACTTTGAGAGAATTTCCGATCACTGCTCAAATATTGCAGTTTGTTTTATTGAAATTGCCAATGACTCTTTTGAAACCCACGAGTATTTAAGCCGGGTTAAATCCAGCGGCGAAGAATTTAACAAAATGTACGAGGCGTATGCACAAAAATATCACATTGAAGCATAATTTTTCGCATAATATCGAGAAAACCGCCTGGGAAAAATCCCAGGCGGTTTTCTTTAATAAATGTAGGGTTTTGGAAAAAAGCTTTACTTTTCAGGCTATCTGTGGTACGATATATAGGAAAGAAGGATATAAAAATGGATATCGTTTATTTAATGTGGTTACATTTGAAAAACGCTTTGTTTCCGGCTTTATCTATAGAACTACTCCGCCACTTCGGGTCTGCCGAAAGGGTCTATCTCGCAGACAAGGAAGCATATCTTGCGTCTGGCATTCAAAACCAGGCGCTTTTGCGAGCGCTTATGAATAAGAGCCTTCGGGAAGCGGAGAGGGAGATAACCAGCAGTGAGCGGCTGGGAATCCAAATTCTGGGGTATGGAACAGAAGACTATCCAAAAATTTTAAATGAAATTCCGGATCCGCCCATCATTTTATATGTACGCGGCGATGTGTCAGTACTGCACAAGCGAAACGCGTTTTGTATTGTTGGAACTAGACGAAGCACGGCATACGGCATGAGCGCCGCTCTTGGTGTTTCCGAGCAGCTTGCACGCTGCGGGATGGTTATTGTAAGTGGCGTGGCACTTGGAATTGATACGGCAGCACATCGCGGGGCAATCCGCGGCGGTGGAAAAACAATTGGCATTATGGGGTGTGGTCTTGATGTACCATATCCAAAGGACAATGCAGAAATCCGGTCGGCCATTGTGCAAAACGGAGCCCTTATCAGCGAGTTTCCGCTGGGAACGCAGCCGATTGGTTCAAATTTTCCGATGCGCAATCGCCTGCTTAGTGCATTTTCACTCGGCGTTGCCGTTATGGAAGCAGGGGAGCGAAGCGGCGCTTTGATTACTGCTAAATATGCGGCAGAACAAGGTAGGGATGTCTATGCGCTTCCCGGAAATATTTCAAGCCCTATGTCTACGGGAACCAATCAACTGATTTCGGATGGAGCAATGCTATTAACGGGAGCGGACGCCATTTTATCTGATTATGTCATGCGTTATCCGGCCTTTTTCCAGGTTCAGGAGTTTATAGAAGAAAGACAAGCGCAGCAAGAAAAAAAGCAAGTGCCGGCGGAAATAGAAGAGGCCTTACAAACGCCGCAGGAAACCGATAATGAGAAAATGGTGCGACGCTTTTTATCTAAGGAACCGGTGCATGTAGATGAAATCATTAGAAAGTCAGGCCTTACGGCGCAGACCGTTTTGTCAACGATTACCATTTTACAAATTAAAGGAAAAATTAAAGAGCATCCGGGGAATCGTTTCAGCCTATAAAAGGCAAGGGCTTACCACGATCAGAATTTGAAAATATTTTTTGACATACTCTGTTTTTTATGGTATAATATACTGAATGTATTTTGCGCCGCAATCTATGTTTTTTGTATGTGAAAGGGAGTGAATCTGTGCAGTCGAACACGAAAGGGAACTTAATACTGGCCTTTCTTTTTCTTCTATGTGTGCTCCTGGCTTTTACTGGATTTGTTTACATGTCCTGCATGCTTGCCAGCATCTGCCTTTCGGCATATACTGCGCGATTTGGCCCCAAAACAGCAAGTGTTCTTTTGGCCACTATTTTTATCGCCAGTATGTTTTTGCATAATCTTTTCTGGCCACTTTATCTCCTTCCGCCTTTTTTGGTGGGTTGCTTTATCTTTTTCAAAGGTACTTTTTCGGGAATGCTGATGAGCACAACGCTTTTACAGACGGCAGTTTTAACAGTGCATACGCTATCCAGCTGTCGCCAACAAGGAAAAACACCTGCAGAATTTTTATTTGCGGATGCGACGGACACTTTTTTTAATATGGTTTCTGCTTCGGGACAGGTAGAGCTGGCGGTTTTGGAGGAAATGGAAGTCATCTTTCGATTCGTGTTGCAAACCATGCAAGGCATGTTACCATTCCTTTATTTAACGGCTTCTCTTCTTCTTTCGTATCTTCTTTTTGTTTTGCTTCGGTTTTTGTTAAAAAGAGCCTGGAAGCAGGAGATTGCAATGCCATATTTCCATGAGCTATGGCTTCCAAAAGGTGTCAGCATTACATTCGCAATTCTTTTTATTCTTTCTTTTTTTACTGCGTCTCCCATCCTTGCTAATATGGTTTCTTTTTTGTTTACGCTACATGTTTTTTGTGGAATCTCGGTGATTGATTTTTATTTACGGGCGAAGGGGATGTCAGGTGCCCTTCGAGCGCTGCTTCTCGCCGGAATATTGGCAATGTCCTCTTTCCTCGGCGGGATTACAACTTCCATTTTATGTTGTGTAGGGATGTCCGACAATGGGCGTGGCATCAGAAAGTAGGGTCCAATGAAACAAAAAGATCTGTTTTCTCATTGTTATTTCGGCGATATCTATTCTAAAATCATTCTCGTTATCTGCACGGTTGTTGCGTTGATTTTGCGGCATTATATTTTCGCCGCATTGATGGCGTGCGGAAGCCTATGCGCCTTTTTATTCAGCGGTTTTTCTTTTAAAAGTGGAATGCAGAAAACAAAAAAGCAAATGGAAAACGATTCCTTCCATGTAGGGGCTTCAGAGTCTATGCCGGGATTTCCTTTTCCGGCAGCTTCCATAACAGAAAAAGGAAAAATAGCTTGGTATAATAGTGCGCTGGATAAGCTTTTGGAAGGCGAATTGCTTTTTCAAAAAGACATACACGAATTTATTAAGGATTTTGATATAGACGCTGCTGATGAAACCGGGAAGTACCCTGTGTATCGTGCTTTTCTAAAAGGGGCACCTTTCTATGCACATGCACACAGGATTCCAAAACAGGCAGAAGGTGGAGAGTTAACGCTTCTTTATTTTCTGGATGCTGGCAAGCAGGAGCAATTACAGGAAGCATATACAAAAAACCGTTTTGTTGTAATGACGGTTGCGTTCGATAACTTTGAAGAAGTAATGCAGGGAATGGAAGACGAGGATCGAAATGCAATACAGGCTGCGGTTGATCGTTGTCTCACCAGCATGACGGTTGAGATAGGCGGCGTTATTCGGAAGACAGAAAGAGACCGATATTCTATTTTTTTAAGTGCTGCGGCACTTGAAGTTCTAATCAATAAGAAATTCCCCATTTTAGATGCAATTCGGGAATTACAGAGCGGAAATACAATTGCGCCGACTTTAAGCATAGGGATTGGTATGTCCGGCGAAACCTTTCTTGAAAATGATAACTTTGCCAGAACGGCGCTGGACATGGCTCTCGGCCGTGGCGGGGACCAGGTGGTATTAAAGGATCAAAATACCTTGCAATATTTTGGCGGCAGAACAAGAGAAGTCGAAAAAAGAACGAAAGTAAAGGCAAGAGTGATTGCCTTTGCCCTTCGGGAATTAATTATGCAATGTGACAATATTCTCGTTATTGGCCATAAAAATGCGGATGCCGATTGTGTTGGAGCGGCCATGGGAATCCACGCCATCGCAAGGCTATTTCGTAAAAAAGCATATATTTTACAATATGAATGTGATGACGCTGCTGCTGCTGTTATGAAAAGGGCCGAAGAAGAGACGGAATATAAGGGCGTATTTGTAAAACGAAACGGCATCAGCGATATTCTGATGCCGAAATCGTTAATTGTTGTGGTGGACACAAATTCCTTTTCGCACATGGAACCGCTGGATATTTTCGGCGTTTCGGAGCACATTGTACTTGTTGATCACCATAGGCGCAGTGTCGATTTTGTAAAAAATCCGACGCTGGCTTATCACGAACCTTACGCTTCTTCTACATGTGAAATGATTACGGAAATGCTTCCTTATTTGGACACGAAGAATATTCTTCTAAAGGTCGAGGCGGAGGCGCTGTATGCCGGAATGTATCTCGATACAAAATGCTTTACCTACAAAACCGGCGTACGAACGCTTGAGGCAGCCGCATACTTGCGTCGTGCTGGGATTGATCCAATTATTATCAAACAGTTTTTTAAGAGCAATTTGGAAACCTTTACAATGAAAGCTTCCCTGATTCAAGGCGCAAAGATTGTAAAGAAGCATATCGCAATTTCAGTTTCAGACGAGGAGCGTTCTTCATCGCTTGTTGCACAAGCAGCAGATGAACTTCTGAACATTGTAGATATTGATACAGCCTTTGTAATTGCAACACGGGATGGGTGTAGCCTGATAAGCGGGCGCTCAACCGGGAGCATTAATGTACAGGTCGTTCTGGAAAAGCTTGGCGGCGGTGGACACTTTTCCGTTGCGGGCGCGCAGCTCAAAGGCGTTTCCCCCGCAGAAGCGGAGACACTTTTAATGCAGGCGCTTGAGGACTATTTGAGCGAACAATAGAGAGGAGATGCAATTATGAAAGTTATTTTATTAGCAGATGTAAAAGGACAAGGCAAGAAAGGACAATTGATTGAGGTTAGTGATGGCTATGCGCGAAACTTTCTTTTGCCGAAAAATTTAGCGCAGGAAGCTACGAAGGCGGCTATGAACGACTACGCCGGAAAAGCAGATTCTGCGCGATACCATAAAGAACAAGAGGTTGCGGCCGCGAAAGAAACAGCGGCGAAGCTAGAGGGACAAACCGTTGTCTTGAAGGCAAAAGCAGGGGGGAATGGCAAACTTTTCGGGTCCATTACGGGACAAGCGGTTGCGGACGCTATTAAAATGCAGCTGCATGTGGTGATTGACAAGAGAAAGGTTATGGCAAGCGACGGTATTAAAAGTGTTGGCATAACACCCGTAGAAATTAAGGTTTATCCCGGAATTAGTGCAAAAGTAAATGTAAATGTTGAAGAAGAATAGAAGGGGTGATATCTGTGGACGAGCAATTAAACAGGAATGTTCCTTATAGCTTAGAAGCAGAGCAGGCCGTATTAGGCTGTATCATTAAAAATAGCGCTGCGCTTTCACGCGTAATGGAACTGCAATTAAGCGAAAACGACTTTTATTTTGAACAACACAAGGTCATTTACGATGCCGTCCGACATCTGTTTTTAGAAAATGTTCCGATTGACATTATTGTTCTGTCTGGAGAATTAAAGGAACGCCTTGAGACCATTGGCGGTATATCTTATCTTGCTTCAATTGTAGATAGTGTTGATACGACAGAAAATGTAAAATACTATTTAGACATTCTGAAAGAAAAATCCGTTTTGCGCCGCCTTATCGGTGCGGCAAATGAAATTGCGGATATGTGCTATGCGCCGGAAGATGATATTTCTACTATTTTAGACCGTGCAGAGCAAAAGATTTTCAGCATTTTGCAGGGACGCGACCTCAAAGGCTTTTACCATATCCGCGATGTAATGCCGGATGTAATCAAAAACATAGAAAGCATTCGCGCGACCGGCGGGAAAATGGGCGGGCTTCCGACAGGGTTTAAGCAATTGGATTCCATTACATCCGGGCTGCAAAAAACAGATTTAATTATTTTGGCAGCACGCCCCGGTATTGGGAAATCCAGTTTTGCGCTTAATATTGCCGGACATGTTGCAAAGGCAACGAAAGAACCCGTGGCAATTTTTACTTTGGAAATGTCCAAAGAGCAGCTTGC
>JAZSDW010000088.1:0-12706 GCA_045531355.1 Clostridia bacterium
TGGGTGCTTCCACACTTTCTGCGCTTTCCGAAATGATTGACCGGGCGGAAATTTCAAAGCTCATTCGTTCGTACGGAATGGACGAAGCGTCTGCCCGTCTGTTCCTTGCGCAGCAGGAAAAGGTGCGCGCGCTCCGGGAGGCGGAGCTTCTGGCAAGACGGGAGGCAGAATATGCCGACATGCGCCAAAATCCGCTCTATGCAGATGTGGATACGCGGCGCGCGGCGCTGGAAGCCTTCATCTTCCGCACCGGACTTTCCCCGCGCGAAGCGTATAACGCGCTGTTTGCCGAGGAGAGATTGGAGGCGCTTTTGGCGGATGCACAGAAGGAGGCGGTTGAAAAAGACCGGAAGTCCAAACGGATTCCCGCCCTTTCCGGCGGTGCCGCTCCGGACAAGAAGGGAGACACCCGCCTTTCCGAGGCCGAAGCCTGGGCAGCGGCGCGGGCAGGCCTTTCGCGCGAAGAATATGCCAAATACAAATATGCGTATTAAACCATATAAAAAAGAAAGGATGATATAGCTTATGGCAACAACAATGGATAGAACCAATTTTGCGTCCCTTCTGACGCCCATTCACAGAAAGGTATTTTTTGACACCTATAACAAGAAGGAAAAACAGTATGCCGAAGTGTTCAAGGTAGACGAAATGCACGCGAAGGAAGAAACCTTCCCGCATCTCGGTGCCTTTGGCAAGTGGGCAGAAAACACCGAAGGCAGCCCCTTTAATCAGGGTGAAATCACCGAAGGCGATATTGCTACCTTCACCGCAAGACGCTTTGATAAGGCGTATGAGGTGACCTGGGAGCTCGTGCAGGACGACCTTTACAATGTTATGAAAGGGTTTGGCCGCGGCGGCAGCGCATCGAAACTTGGCGGCGGTCTGCAGGCCACAGAGGAATCGCAGGCAGCAGATGTAATTCTCTCCGGCTTTTCCAAAAACGGCTACGACGGCGTTCCGCTCTTTTCCGACGCACACCCGCTTATCAGCAGCAGCGAAACCTCCTCAAACCTTGTTTCCGGCGCGCTGACAGATGCCACCTTAAAGGAAGCGCTGACGAAAATGCGTCTGCAAAAAGACGAGGCCGGCGTTTTGGTGGCGGCACATGCAAACCGCCTCGTCGTACATCCCGATTGGGAATTTACGGCACGCGCGCTCGTTGGCTCGACGCTCCAGGCAGGCACCGCAAACAACGATAAAAACACCCTGCCGCATCTCGACATCACCGTTTGGGATTATCTCTACGATGCCACGAGCGGTCAAAAGCCGTGGTTTGTGCAGGACGGCAGCATGGACAATCTTATGTTCCTGTGGCGCGAAAAGCCCATTTTCGACAGCGAAAAAATGGAAAACAAGATGGACTACCGCTTCTACGGCTATTGCCGCTTTGATACCGGCTATGTAGATTGGCGCGGTCTCGTCGGCTCGACTGGGCTTGCCGCTTAAGATACCGGAAAGGAAGTGTTTTTATGCGTGTTTCTGAAATACTTTATAAAGGTGTAGAACAGTTCCTCTCGCTTGTTCCCTCTATCGAAACGCACATGCAGGACAAAGAAAACCCGCATGCTGTCACGAAGGAAACCGTGGGGCTCGGAAATGTTTCCAACGCTCTGCAGGCGACCGAAGCGGATTTTTCGGCGCATCGCACGGAGGCATCTTTAGACCATCCGGACGGATGCGTTACCACGAAAAAACTCCAAAACGGCGCCGTAACCGGTGCAAAAATTGCCGATGACACCATCAGCGCATCAAAGCTTCGCGCCGGTGCCGTTACGGGGAGTACGCTTTCTTCCCGCTGTGTGGAGGAGACGCATCTTTCGTCGTCGCTTTTGCAGACGGTTTCCTCCAAAGTCGATTCGATCGACGGAAAAGGGCTTTCTCAAAACGATTTTACGGACGAACTCCGGCATAAGCTGGAATCGATTTCCGTAACCGACGGCACCGCGGTTCTGGACCCGGCGGCGCTTATAAGCCGCACGGCACCGCTATATCTGCGGAAAACCGGCTCCGTTTTTCTGGGAGAGACCTCGCCCCGCTCCGTTGCGGATGTGGAGCGCGTTTTGGCCTTTTCGACTTCGCCGGCAAACGCCTTTTCCATTGTTTCCTATATGAAAAAAGACGGAAATTTCGGCTGCACCTTCTTTAAAAACGGTGTAAAGCATGTTACTTACACCGGTGCTTCGGCACCTGGTGTTTTCGGACTTTCCATGGAAAGAGCTTGCTACTACTTTGTTGCAGAAGCCAGCGCCGGCATGCTCACGATAAAAAGAGCCACGCCCTCAAGTCCTTCGCCTGCCTTTTCCTCTTGGACATCGCTTCCGCTCTCTACGAGCGCCAATATCGATTTAAGGCATGTGTTTGTCCGGCGCATCGGTTTAAACATGGAGTTTACGATTGTATATTTTTCCTCCTCACACGGGACCCTCTATGTGGACTGTCATACAATGCCCTCTTCAGGCGACCCGGTTTTGAAGTGGAAAAAGACATTTAGCTGCTCGACTGACAGTAACTATTATACAAGCACCAACTTTTTTGCAAGCTGGAACCGCTTTGCGTGCATAGACCCGAGTGGAAATTTATATGTGGCGCCCCCGAACTGTTCCTCCGAGCCGTATAAAATTATTAAGCTCGATAGCGATGGCGCCATTATCGACCGTTATCATTCAAACTCTGCTTTCAATGATACCCTCTGGAACTATTCAAGGGACTTGCTCCTCGACGGGAAGTATCTCTATTCCGTCTCATCCTACGGGATTACGCGGTTTGATACGGCCACAGGAACCGAGAAGCCGATCTCTTGCACGAATGCTCACTCCACTTCCTCCCCAAGAGGGCTTTCCCTTCTTCCGGATGGCCGGCTGGCTTTTTATGTGGCGCAGCAAAATAACACCAAAGGGAGTCTTTTGGTGCTCCCGCTGTTTGAGAACCCCGCCACAAGCCATTTCGTCTTCCCGATGCATACGCTCGAAGGCACGCCCCTTCTTTGCCAAAACATCGGGGCTTCTTTCGCGGAGATGGAAGGGTTGTTTTTAGACACAGAAACAGGCTTGCTTACCTCCAAATGCTTTGCCGAATATACGGAATATGCCGTCCGGTAGAAGGAGGAGCGCGTGTGAAAGAAATGACCGTGGCTATGCTTTCGTTTCTGGGGACCTGCATCGGTACGCTCGGCGGGATTCTGACTGCCAGCCGTCTCACCAATTACCGGCTGGAGCAGTTGGAAAAGAAGGTGCAAAAACACAACAACCTTGTCGAGCGCATGGTGTGTGCCGAAGAAAGTCTCAAAAGCGCACACCGGCGTATCACCGAACTTGCAAACCGATAGAGAAGAAAGGAGATACTATGAAGGAAAGACTGAAAAGCCCCGTTTTGTGGCTTTCCTGTTCTGCGCTTTTGGCTTTTGTGCTGAAAAGCTGGGTGGGCTGGGAAATCCCGCAGTTCGACACCTTTACGGAGCTGCTTTTAGCCGTTTTGATTGCCTTTGGCGTTGTCAATAACCCCGCAGACAAGGAACGCTTTTAAGAAGGCGGGCGCCCAAAATCCTTTTCAAAAAGGAACGGGCGCCCGCTCCAAAAAAAGGAGGGTCTATGAAACAAATTGCTTTTAATCGGACAAGGCGGCAGGAGCCGCCCCGATACATCGTGGTGCATTCCACAGGAAATCCGGCTCCCGGTGCGAACGCCAATGCCCATTTTGCGTATTGGAACAGCCGGGAGGTCGGGCAGAGCGCTGATTTTGTGATTGACGACACCGGCGTTTTGCAAATAAACGATTACACAAAATATTATACCTGGCATTGTGGAGACGGAAAAGGGAAATACGGCATTACCAATGCCAACTCCATCGGTGTGGAGCTTTGCATCAACGCCGATGGCGATTTCGACCGTACCCTCGAGCATGCCGTAGAATTTCTGCGCAAGCTGAAAGCCGAAACGAAAATTGAGCATGTGGTGCGGCACTACGATGCCTCCCGAAAAAACTGCCCGGCGGCACTTGCGGAGAATGATTGGAAAAAATGGAAGGAACTTTTAAGGAGGATTGCAGAAGTGGAGGAGCTTACAAGTGTAAACGACATCGTGTGGGAGCTTGCCGACCGGCAGATCCTCTCCGATGTGGCCCTCTGGATGCAAATGCTGGAGGATGACGAAAACATATACTGGCTGGCGAGAAAATGTGTCCGCTATTTAAGGGGGAGAGGCGTATGAACCTTTCCCGGATGCTTACAGACATCAGCGAGCGGCTTCCAAATGCCTTTGACGAATCCGTGCTCGTTTCGTGGATAAATGCCGCCTGTCAGTCGCTTTATAAGGTGCTTGCGCCGCGAGATGCGATGCACTTTATTGCCCCGCCGGGGCAAACGCTGATTCCGCTCCCGGCCGACATCCGAGGAGACAGCCTCGCTGCCGTTGTGGTGGGCGGGAAGGAGCGCCCTTGCCGGAGAATTGGTGAGGAAGCACGCGGCGAATTCTGGTTCTATGCTGCAGAAGGCTTTTTGGGACTTTATCCCGTGCCGCCTTCGGGCACGCCCGTTACGCTTTTATATTTCGCAAAGCCTGCCCCTCTCCTCACCCGAGAGGAGGCCGGAAAAGCCGGCGTCGATTTTTCGACGCAAAGCGTACCGCTTGACACGGATTTTACAGAACTGGTTACGCTGGGCGTTCTGATTACCATGGCCGAAGCACAGGAAGATGTTGCGCTTGCCAATAACTTTAAGGCAAGCTATAACCAGCTTCTTGCCCGCGCAAGGCAGGAGCGCTATGAAAAAGACGGCAAATATCCCACCATACGGCAAGTATAAAGATAGGAGGCCTTTATGCGAAAAAGTTACTGGCGAGAACTGCCCGCCAAAAAGAGGCAGATTGAGATAAAAACCGGCGGGGGGCTGCATACCGGCCTTCCGCCTGCCGAGGTGCCGGACGGAATGGCGGTCAGCATGAAAAACCTGCATTCCTGCACCTATCCGCACCTTTCGCCCCGCCCCCCGCGGGATACAACGACGATTGACCCGCTCCCATTTGGTTCGGTCCGCTTTTTCGGTGTCATTTTCGGGGACACGCTGGCAGCGATTGTGGAAGACAAGCTTTTTCTGCTCGCAGACACAAACTGGCTGGATGCCGGCCAGATTTTCTCCAGCCGCTACGGACGCGTCTATCACGCCGATTTTATGGATTATGCTGTATTCGCTGACGGCAACGAATGTAAAAAGTTTGACAGTTTCGATATTACCGATGTCGGGAAAAACGGCACCCCTGACGGCGCTAAATTTTTAGCAACGCACGCGTGGCACCTTTTTTCCGCCTCGGACACAGATAAGTTTCTGCGTTATTCGGCCGCCGAGGATATTGATGACTGGTCACGGCCGATGGATGCCGGACAGGAGCTGGTAGAAACGAGCCGGGAGGCGTTTGCCGGCGGACTTACGGTCTATGGCGGACATGTGCTTTATTTTAAGGAAAATGCCATGTTTGAGCTTTATGGCACAGACCCGACGAATTTTTCGCTCCTTTGTCTTTCCCGCGAAATTGGCTGCATTGCCCACGATAGTATTCAGGAAATCGGCGGCGTTCTCTATTTTCTGGGGCGTGACGGCGTGTACCGGTACACCGGCGGCGCTCTGCCGAAAAAAATCAGCTTCCCCATTCAGTCCTTTATGGAGAATCTCGACTATGAAAACCGCCATACGGCGGCTTCCGGCACAGACGGCGTGCGCTATTATCTTTCGTTCCCGCTTGCCGGCGGCGGAAAAACGACGCTCGTATATGACACCCGCATCGACGAATGGTACCGCGAGGATAACACCAATTTTGTCGGCTTTGCTATGCTCGGCGGCGTGATGTACGCTGCCGACATAAACGGCACGGTGTATGTTTTTGGACAAGGGACGGAAAAGGTAAAATGGGAGCGGACAAGCGGCCCTTATTACTTTGAAAATTCGCTTTTACAAAACTGGCACCGCCTCTATATCCGCGCCGATGTTCTCCCCGGCGCATCCTTTTCGGTGGCACTCAGTCCCTGGTCGGGCGGAGACGGGTTTGTGCGTGTGGGCGAATTTACAAAAAGCGGACAGGCGGTCATCGAGATTCCGCGCCGGTTGCAAAATGCGCCGCAGATGCGAATCCGGCTCTCCGGAGAAGGCGAGGTAACCATCGGGGCCGTCGAAATCGAGCTGCGTGCACGCCGGCGCAGTTATATGTAAAAAGGCGTATAGAATAAACCGTGCCGCGCTGCCCAAAAGGGGGTGCGGCACGAAAGAAAGGAGTTTTCCATGAACTATGATGTAGAAAACTGGCTACACGAGCGAGGCTACAGTACAAAGAAGGATGGCAGCACACTTTCGGTAATTGACAATAGCGGCAAGGCGTTTCCGCTTGACACCGCAGCCTTTACCGCGGCAAATGACGGGTTCAGCGCTTCTCCCGAGGCCATCCGCACCTCGCTTTCCGGAAGCGGTGCTTCCGGCCCCAGCGGCTATACGCCCCTTCGCAACACGCTTTCGGGCGCGGGCGTTAGCGTTGGGTATGACAAGACGGCCGATGCACCGATTGTAAACGGCCAGCTTCTGAATAAGAATGACAGCCGTCTTCTTAAGGTCGGAGACGATTATTGGATTTCCAATGACTATGCCGAAAGCTTTATCCCGAAATCCTATAAAAATCCTTATCAGGACAAAATGGAAGGGATTTTGGATTCGCTTGCGGAAATGCAGTTTACCTATGACCCGGCGAGCGACGCTTCGCTTGCTGCCGGGCAGGCGCAGGCGATGCTTGCGGCAAAGCAGGCTGCCAACAGCCGTGGCCTTTTGGGCGGTTCCACGGCCGAAATCATGCGGCAACGCGCGGCGGCGGAGCTTGTACCGCAATATGAGCAGATGGCCTATAACCGCTTCCTCGAAGAGCGCGCGGCAAAAATGGATACCCTGTCGCTTTTAGACGACCTCGCCGACGGTGCCTTCGCGGAATACAAAACGGCCCAGAGCCTTGCCACGGATAGGGCACGCCTTGCAAACGATGTGCAGGTGGCCGCCGATGAGAAGGCGTATAAGGACCGGCTTTTGGCCACATCCGAAGCCGAAGCGAAGACGGCAGCAGATGCCGGTGCCTTCTCCCGCCAGCTCCAGAAAGTGCTGGCGATGGGACGGGTGGACAAAGAAGCCGCTTCTGTTTTAGGGATTGCGGAGGGCACCCTTACGGCGGAAGCGCTTCAGTTTATTGCAAAGCTTGAGGCGGAAATGCAAAATGCGGCCGCGACGCGCGACAAGGAAGCGCGCGACTGGGAACGCGAAAAAGAACTCTTGCGACTCAGCGCCGATGAAAAAATACGAATTGCCAACGCTACAAAATAAGGAAAGAGGGGCTGTAATTTAACGCGCAGTTAATTTACAGCCCCTCTTTATTTTATTCTTGCTTTCCGCCGAGAACGGCTCTGTCAAACGGTTCGTTTTTGATAAAGCTTACATTTTCAAGATGCAGTCCCTCGACAAACGAAATTTCCTCCACCGTATCGCCCGCTATCTGCACATTTTTAAGATGCAGATTCTCAACCGGATGCCCGGGAACAGATATTCGAGGGCAGAGCCTTCGTCTTTTCGGCAATTTTTTACGCTTTTCCTGGCGCCGCCCGCCATTGCAAGGTATATAAGAAGCTGTTTTTTGTAAAATCCTAACACATAAATTTCGCATTTTTATTGACAATGCGATAAGAAATCGATACAATCGTTTCAAAAGGGGGGATTGCCGTGCATTACTTACAAGAGGTGTTTTTTACAAATCTCAATATCGTCCACCGCGATGGCTCCTTTTTTTCCGCCGGCAGGGACACGGTCTGGGAAATGCAGCCGCTCGCTTTTGACCAGAATAAGTTTTATTATATCACAAAGGGCGCGTGCAGCATCACCATTGGGGAGACTACCTACACGGCTACCGCCGGTATGTGGTTTTTTATCCCCGCCGGCACAGTGCACAGCTACCATCGCCTGCCCGGTTCGCCGCTTGAGAAATACTGGATTCATTTTGACCTATACCCGGATGCTAATATTTTTCATGTGCTCGGGCTTCCTTATTTTGTTTCCACACGCGGCACCTCTGCGGCCGACGCGCTTTTTAATAGCTACATGGAAAATAAAAAAGGGGAGCGCCTTCTCGATAAAATAGAGGAAAAAGCGCTTTTATTTCTTCTTTTAAAAGAATATATTCAGCTTTCCAAAGCGCACGAAAAGGTGCTGACGCCAAAGGTGCAAGACGCGCTTTCCGATGTCCTTTCCTATATCAACAAAAGGCTTAAAAATCCGCTTTCCAACGCCGAGCTTGCCGGCATCTGCCATATGCACCCAAACCATTTTATCCGCTATTTCAAGTCCAAAACCGGGCAAACACCGCACACCTATATCACGCAAAAGCGAATGGAAGCCGCCAAACGCCTTCTTGAGAAAACGGACCTTCCCCTTTCCGAGATTGCGGAAGAGGTGGGCATGTGGGATATCGCGCATCTGACGAAGGTGTTCCGCCGGTTTTATGCCACTACGCCCAAGGCATACCGGAAAAAATGGGAGGCCGACGCGGGAAAATAGGCCGCGCCTTATATGTCAACGCCAAGAAGCTGCTTTGCTAAAATGCCGACAAAAAACGAAAGCACCGCCACAGAAAGGCTGATTCCGGTCATTTCTAAAAACCGCGGGCGAAATTTCTGCCCTTTTGCTACCGAGATATAATAAGTAAAGCCGGCAATAATCAGGATAACCACCAGAAGCATGAGCCCCAGCGCCGGCACGAACGCTTCCCGCCCCAAAAGTAAATACGGCGCTACGAGGAGAACAACCGTGATGAGATACGCAGCCCCTGTATAGGTGCACGATTTAAACGCGTCGCTTTTCCCCTCGCTTCTTGCGGAGAGAAACTCGCTCGACGCCATGGAAAATGTAGCAGAAATGCCGATGATGAGACCGGACAAGGCGATGAGGCGCGTGTCTTGCATCGCAAAGGTAAAGCCGGCAAGCGAGCCTGTCAGCTCGACAAGCGCATCGCAAATGCCGAGCACCATGCTGCCGACATACTGCAGCTTTTCCTCGTCCAGCATCTCTAAAAGCGCCTTTTCGTGCGCTTCTTCGTCGGCCCGGATTTTTGCGCTTTCCTCCACCTCGTCTGTAAGCGTATCGTAAGTATCCTTTGCCGCTTCTTCGCCGAGCTCCATCAGCTTCACCGCGAAGGTAAAGCCAAGGATTCTGGCAAAAAACGCATATTTAAAGACTTTAAGGCGATTCGGCTTCATTTCGATGCCCGTATACTGCTTCCAGATTTCATAATGTGCCTTTTCCTCGGCCGCAAGGCGGCGGAGGACTTTTTTGTTTTCGTCCCCCTTTGCAAAGCGGGCTATTTTTTCATATACGACGCTTTCCGTCAGCTCATTTTGCTGCATGCGCTTGATGATTGCAAGCGCTTTTTTTGATAGCTGTTTTTTCATTTCGTTTCTCCTTTCCCGTCCCGAAGGGACATATCGCATCGAAGATATATCGCCGGAGCGCTATGTGCGACATAGCAGCACAACGCACTCCACATGGGTGGTATGTAGCCTGCGACAGTATCAAAGACAGATATCCGATTTTCCTTTGTATCTGTTAAACCACTCTGCATTTTCAGTATGCACAGGATAAATCTTTTTAGGTTTTACATCTTCAATTAGTTTATTTATTGTTATATTATCAGCATGACCACTTGTATGAAGAATATGAGTGTTGACACCTTTACTCTCCATAAACTCAATAAACTCTTTTGTTTCAGGTCTTTCTAAATATCCTTTCCACATACCATAAAACAATACCCCATCCTCAAATGAAACTAATTCATTCAACTTTGCTAAATAGTTTTTCATTGAACTTCTTATGCACATAAGGAATGGCTTTTTAGATATTTCATTCTTGCCGATTTTTGCACTAGAATACTTTTGCAACTTTTCGTATTGTTTATCTCCGCCTGTCATAAACACTCTAACATCATCTGTTGTCATTCCTATTGAGGTGGTGATATCAGCAGTATAAATATCTTCTAAAAATAATCTATTTGTCCTTTTAGCAATATTCCTTGCAGTTATAACCCTGTCAATATTCATAGCAGACATCATTATAAATGCACATCCACTATGGTTATTCAAATACTCAACTGCAATTTCTTCTAATTTTTCTTCTTCTATATTTTCAATAGCATCTTCACGAGATAAGGTAGTCCCCTCAATAATAAGAGTATCTACATAAGGAACTCTATCTAATAATTCATTAAAGTCCATTCTACCATTTGCTCTAAAATCGCCTGTATATAATGTCTTTTCATCATTGTGTTCTATTAATAACATATATGAGCCAAAAGCAGAGTGGTCACAAAGAATAGGAGTAATTTTAATGTCCTTAATTTGAATTGTATTACCATCTTCCAAAAGATTAGGATTAAAGTTAATTTTTATATCTCTGTAATCATAAGCTGCCTTCATTACCTTATATGCCTGATTTCCTATATAAACAGGAATAGAAGGAAGAAGATAATCCACAAGTCCTATATGGTCTGAATGATAATGAGTGATTATAACAGCATCACAATCAGGATTACCACAAAATAACCCTTCTATTTGTGGTACTTTAATTTCCTTATCTTCATCTAACTCAATACCAATATCTAATATTACTCTTGCAATATCACTTGATACTTCAATTATTGAGCCACCTATTTGATTTTGTCCTCTATGTATTTTAACATTCATATATTAACACCAGCATCACCAAGTACTAAATAACTACTGAATATTTTTCTGATTAACCCTACGAGCATATCAATATCTTCTTTTGAGGTTAAAGGCTTTTTGAACTCAATTTCAATTTCTTTTTTCGTTCTGTTATACTGACAAATTAATGTTGTTTCATCTGTTTCTCTGATTATTAAAGACTTAATTTTATCTCCTATAACAGCATAAGCATCAGCTTCATTTTCAGGCTTATTATGACCAAAGAAAGTGCCTTGATTTAAGTGGAAAGACATTTTTAATCCCTCAGTACCATAAACACTTTCATTTACAGGTGGTATTCTCATAAACCAACCCGCACGAAGAGTTGTCTTTTCTCCAAAATAAGCATTAAAATCAGTTTCCATATATAACTCATAATAGTCCTGATTTCCTTCTTCAGTGTCCTTTACCTTTAACATTCTACCATTTTCTGCAACAAACGAACTTAATCTTGACCTTAATTCATTTTCAAATGAGAAAGGCTCTTCTTTTTTAGGTCTTAATGCTTTAATCGCAACGATAAGCATAACAACAGTAATAAGTGTACTTGCAATATCTTTAATACCACCTGCAAGGGCATCTGATGAATAGTCACCCAATGACATTTCAACAATTATTGCTGCAATGGCAATAACTCCAAATATACCACCTATAATTTTTTCAACAGCATCTTCATCTTTAAAGAACTCAAAAAACTTCTTCATAATGTTATTCCTCCACGATATACAAATCATTTTTCTTTGAAATGTAATATGGTTTACTTTCAAGTAAATCCATTAATTTAAATAGATACGGTCTTTTTTCTAACATTTCCTGATGTTGCTTACCATATTTAAAAACAAAAGGACAAGCAAGTACTTTTGTTTCTTTTGGCAATTCAAAATCCTCCAGAAGTTTAATTTCATCAACTGTTTTTAAATATGTAAATCCCTCTAATACGCACCTTAACATAGTTTCATCACTAAAAGGCTTTTTGAGTTCTAAAACCCTTAAACACTTACCATCATAAGAAAGCAAATCAATCTTACCACCAATATCAGTTTTCTTGTTCTTTAATGGAGTTTGGTAGTCCATAATATCCCCAATAAAATTATATGTATTGCCTGACATTGACTGATTAAACATTTCTATGGCAATTCTTTCTTCTTCGCGAGGGGTAGATAAATCTACTTCTCCTGTATGAGTAGGAGTTTTATACGTTGTTTCTCTTGTAATTTGAGGAATACTACTAATGTAGTCATTCAAATTATCAATTAAAAACTCTGATATAACCTCTGTATAGTATTCATTTGTATCAATTGTTTTACCACTATAATTAACAAGTGGCTGCTTATAAAAAGTCTTAATATCATTAAATGCCTTTTCGCATTTATCTATTATAGTTTTTCTTGTGTAGCCCATATCATTCTTCCTCCCGACATAGTAGCACACAGCACTCCACATGCCCGGTGCGTGATTTACTATGCTATTGTTTTCCGCCTTGACAGTTTGGACATTTTCTCTGCCAAATATCGGATCCATTAGAAAAATATTTATAATTGCAGTTTAAACACTGCATATTGTAAAATTTTTGATTGTAATCAGTTCCTTGTTTGTTCGTGCTACCAATATTTTTTTGATTATTCTTATTTATATAGCCTGTTTCAGTTGTTTTCATCTTCGTTCTCTTTCTCAAAACTTTATAAATAGTAAGGGCAGTAATTGTCAAAACAATCATTAAAAAAAGATACCAATATTCAAGGAGCAAACAAATTCCAAAAATTGCAGCAAGAGGTACTATCATTTGTTCTTGTTTGTAACGATATTTATTATTTTGATACTGTCTATACCTTTTATATGATTCTTCATCATACCTTCTCATCATTGTTTCTCCTTTTTCTTTGCCGTAGTAACTGATGCAATAAGTTTTCTTGTTATCGTTCCGCATTTATTAATCAAACTT
>JAZSDW010000078.1:0-9490 GCA_045531355.1 Clostridia bacterium
AGATGCGATCTGTCGAATTATATAAGTTATGAGAATTTTTGCGAACCAAGAAATGGTTCGGGAAACTCTGATATTGTTATTCCAAGTAAAAAAGTTATTATTGAAACTAAAATTTGGAACGGCAAGGAATACTACAAAAGTGGTATACCTGAATTAGAAGAATACTTAAAATGTCAAAATTATAATACGGGTTATTACGTTATATTTGATTATAATATTAACCCCAATGAAATTATAAAAAAATCTGGGGAAGTTTTCAAATTGGAAAATTCAACGAAAGATATAACTGTTATTTTTATAAGGATGAATAAGACTGTGCCATCTCAAATCTACAAAACACAAAAAGAGGCTAAATAAATGAAAAAAATGAAACAAATCAAACGTTTTGATTTGTTTCATTAATTTGATACCTAAGGCAGGTGAAATAGAATGAAAGCTGTAATTTATGCAAGATATTCTTCTGACAATCAACGAGAAGAATCTATTGAAGGTCAGCTCCGTGAATGTACGGACTTTGCAGAGAAAAACGGCAAGCAACATATATAGACAGAGCATTATCTGCAAAAACGGATAACAGACCGGAATTCCAACGAATGATTAAGGATAGCAGCAAGAATTTATTTGATGTAATCATTGTTTGGAAACTTGATCGTTTTGCCAGAAATCGCTATGATTCTGCACATTATAAAGCGATGCTCCGCAAAAACGGAGTTAAGGTTATATCGGCAAAAGAAAGCATATCCGAAGGTCCTGAAGGAATTATATTAGAGTCGATGCTTGAAGGTTATGCAGAATATTACTCAGCAGAACTTGCACAAAAGGTTACAAGGGGAACGACAGAAAATGCGTTAAAATGCAGATACAATGGCGGCACTATGCCTCTTGGCTATATGACTGACAAGGACAAGCATTTGATAATTAATCCTGACACTGCACCAATTGTAATGGAGATATTCACAAGATATGCAGATGGAGAAACTGTGAAAGAAATAACTGATAGTTTAAACTCAAAAGGTTTAAAATCAACTACAGGTGCTAAATTTAACAAAAGTAGCTTACATTCTATATTGAAAAATCGAAAGTACATAGGCGAATATAAATATAGTGATATTGTTATTGAAAACGGCATCCCTGCCATTGTTTCTAACGAATTATTTGAAAAGGTACAAAGCAGAATGGCAACCAATCAAAAAGCACCTGCTAAAGCAAAGGCTCCAGTTGAGTATTTGCTTACAACCAAATTGTTTTGTGGTATGTGTGGAGCACTGATGCTTGGCGAAAGTGGTCACGGATATAAAGGTGTAGTTTATAACTATTATAAATGTGCAACGGCTAAAAAACATAGGAATTGTAAAAAGAAAACTATTAAAAAGCATATCATTGAAAAAGCAGTTGTTCAGCGAGTAAAAGAGATTATCTTTGACGACTATTTAATAGATAAAATAACAGATGCAATTATAGAACTTCTTAATAAAGAAAACACCATCATTCCCGTTCTGCAAAAGCAACTCAAAGAGGTTGAGGTATCAATTGAAAATATGCTTAACGCAATTCAGCAAGGCATTTTAACTAAGTCTACAAAACAGCGTTTAGACGAACTTGAAAATCAAAAGGAAGAATTGGAATTAAGTATTGCTCAGGAGCAAATCAAGAGACCAAGGCTTACAAAAGAAGAAATCCTTGTTTGGATTAAAAAATTCAGGCACGGAGACGTTGATGATGTGAAATATCAAAAACGCATTATAGATTCTTTTGTCAATTCAGTATATTTATATGATGATAAAATTGTTTTAAACTGTAACTATAGGGAAGGTAGTACAACCATCACTTTTGATGAGATAAACAATTCGGATTTAGAAGGGAACGCTTCACCAGAAAAAAAGACAGATTTCGATAAAGAAATCTGTCTTTTTTTCGACGATATAAATCTCGTGCGAGATTTTCGATATGTCTTGCAGACTCGATATGTGCTAACGCACTCGATATGTTGCCTTGCGGCAACGAGATTTATATCATATCGAGTTTTGAGTGAAACGAAAAACATATCGATTTTGTGATAACAAAAATATCGAGCAATCGAAGATTGCATATCGACAAAATACAGTACATCCATTATGTGCATCTAAACCATTCGGCTCTTCCACGGAAAGCAAATCCGAACTTTTTCCTTATAGGAGAAACATTCGGATTTGTTTTTTCTTTATAAAAAGTTTTAAGAGGTAGTCATTCGGCTACCTCTTTTTGCTTTGTTTTCTCTAACTCGGCAGGTTCTTTCTGACCTTCCTCGGATTCATAGAACGCCAATATGTCAGGAAGAAAACAACGAGCCAAAGCTTCAATTTCATATTGTGGTATTTTTATTTTCTTTTCTGCCATATCGGCGCTCCTTTCGCCGACTACAGATATCAGTTAGATTGTCGATTCATCATACATGTATCCTTGGAATACCTTTCCGTCATGAGTAATAAATCTGCCTTGTGTGTGCTTGGGAATTTCGTCTGCTGCTTTTGTGTTATCAAGTATAATTTGTGATAATACAGTATCAGCTCTGCCACACACTCTGAAATCGATATTATTTCGAATTTGTCCTGGTAAAATATTTGCATCAGGCCTCTGTGTAGCAAGGATAAGATGTATTCCAAAGGCTCTGCCTTGTCTTGCAATAATGGCAAGCTTATTTTCAATTTGTGAAATAAGTTGTAAAACATCACAAACGATACTGCAAATTCTATGATGATTTTCTTGTTTTGTCGGGTACAGGGTTAAGAATTTCTGAACTTTGTGGACTAACACTTGATGATTTGGATTTAATCGTCTGCTAATTGATGTAAACCACCAACTTGTAGGAAATAAAAAAGTGGGTGTTAATATTATCCCACCAAAAACACAAATGAGGTATAGACAAATTCCGATGAACAGTATAGTATATCAAGCTCTACAAAATATATTAGCAAGACCAAGACCTGAACAGTATGAGATTGACGGACACAAAAATTTTCTTTTCTTTAATCATAAAGGTGTACCGAGAAATTCAAAATCATACAGAGGTGTGTTGGATAAGATTGCTGAGAAGTACGAAGAAACAGATGGTATTGAATTACCGACAATATCCCCACATATTTTCCGGCATACATTTTGCACGAATATGGCAAACAAAGGTATGAATCCCAAAGCTCTGCAATATATTATGGGACATAAAAATATAAGAATTACATTGGATTACTACGCTCACGCAACTTCAGCTTCAGCAAAGGAAGAAATGGAGCGTGTAATGGCTATGTAGCAAAAGAAATTTACTACTTTTCACATTGAAAATATAACGGATTTCAAGAACTTATGAAAAGATAAGGTGAAAAGCAAAAAAGCCGTAAAAGCTGATATAATCAACTTTTAACGACTTTTGAGCAGTTGTGAAAAGATACACAACTTTCACGGACAAGTTTCCCAAGAAATCTGCCTTTGACGCGACATGGATTTTAAGAACCTATATTTCGTCCATAAATGTAATTTCGTCATGGATTCTGGATTCATCAGCCTTAAATACTGCAAGATGGCTTAAAGTTGAATCATTTATATCGGTACAAGAAATCGAGGGTTCTTCTCCATTTGTGAACTTAATAAAATCATCCACAAGAAGGGTATCTCCGCCGCCATGGCCGCTGAATGCACCGGACATGTCCCCGGTAACATTTAAATCATATTCTTCTACTGTGTGGTCGCCTGTTGCGGTGGGATGAATCTTTCTGATCACATATTTTGAGGTTTCCATTTTTCCTTCAATTTCGCCCTTTGTTCCGACAACATGGATCGTGCGTCCGCTTGCAGCAGTGCCTCCCATCATGTTCAGCGTGCCTAAAGCGCCATTTTCAAAGCTAACGAGTACTGCTTGACTTTCTACATTCGTATCCCGGTTACAATCCCAAACACATCTTCCGTAGGGGTTGTCCGTTTTCAAAGACTCCTCTTTACGCTTCTCATCAACATTATCCTCACTCTCAAGGCACTTCCACACATAGGGTGCCCAGCGCCCCGGCTGGAGAATATAGAGTAGGTACGAAGAAAAAACGCAAGAATCAACATAGGGGCAATCTTTCATACATCTTGTTCCGGCACCGGCTGGCTTTTTGCTCGGAATCATTTGAAACTGATTACCGAAGCTTGCGATTTTAACGGGCTTTGTTTCACGCATCAACCACATCATAATATCCATGTCATGACAACACTTTTGTAATAACATCGTTGTGTGGCATTGTTTTTCACTTGCCCATTTTCCTCGAACAAAAGCGGTTGCAAAATGATGGTAACTTACGCGCTCATTAAGGTATATATTTGTTATTTCGCCGATATCTCCATTCAGAATATGTTTTTTGATTGCGCGATAAAAAGGAGTATATCTTAAAACATGCCCGATGATAACTTTGCGTTTTTCTTCTCGGGCAACCTTTACCAATTCCCACATTTCTTCCTGATTGATTGCAAATGGTTTTTCCAGAAGCATATCATATCCCTTTTTTAAAATAGGGATTGATGTAGGGACATGCAGGTGATCCATGGTTCCGTTGATAACAACATCTGCAAATTTATCTCTTTTGATAAATTCATCGACAGATGTAAAGCAATTTTCTTCCGGCACATTGAATTTTTCTTTCATAATCTTTGTGCGGACGGGGTCCGGATCAACAATACCAATAACTTTTAATCTGTCCGGCTCTTCGAGCGAAAAGCTTCCGTATACATCCGCTCTGTTGCCGGCACCAACCAGCACGGCTGTCATCTGTTTCACAATACATCCTCCTACAACAAGTGTTTTTTTAATCTCCTATAGTTTCATTTTCAATTTTATTAAACACATTATAATAGATACGGCCACAAAAGGCTTTAGAAAATAACAACTTGTTTTTGTAAAATATAGTCCTTGTTTTGCTCCCCCATCAGCAAAAGGACTTATGGACGCTAAAACAAATCCCCCCGTGAAACGGGGGGAGGCTATATTTTTCGTATTTAACAGGAAAAATTTAAAAACAGCTCGCCGATTTTATACACATCGCCGGCGCCCATGGTAAGGAGCATGTCACCCGGCTGGAGGTTTGCCCGCAAAAAAGCGGTGCAAGCTTCAAAAGAGGGGAAATAGGTAGCGCCCGGAATAGCATCGGCCAATTCTTTGGCAGACACGAGGCCGGTGTCCTTTTCACGAGCCGCGTAAATATCTAAAATTAAAGGCTCGGCTTCTGAAAATACCTGTACAAATTCCGAAAACAGAGATTTTGTCCGCGTGTAGGTGTGTGGCTGAAAGACACAATGGACTTTTCCCTTTGTGCATTCGCTAGCCACGCGGAGGGTGGCGGCGATTTCAGTGGGATGATGGGCATAGTCATCGATAACGATAACACCATCTTTTGTTCCCTTGGTTTCAAAGCGGCGGCCCACACCTTTGAAATCCGAAAGTCCCTTTGCAATTTGCGGGAAGGGAAGACCTAAAAACCGCGCCGCTGCAATGGTACACAGTGCGTTGGAAACATTGTGAAGACCATGCACAGAGAGCAGGACAGCGCCCAAAAGCGTTCCGTTTTCATATACAGAGAAGGCGGGGCAGCCGTTTTCCTGCAAGGTTATCTCTCTGGCCATGTAATCAGCTTCTTTTTGCGTAGAGCAGGTAATGCACCGCGCCGGCGTACCGGCGATGGCGCGGAGGGCGTTTTCGTCATCTGCATTAACGACGACAGCGCCATCTTCCGGCGTCAGATCCGCAAGTGCGCGGAAGGTTTCAAAAATGTGCGCCATATCGCGGAAATAATCCATGTGGTCCCGATCGACATTTAAAATAATGCTGACGAGCGGGAAGAAGCGAAGAAAACTCTGGTGATATTCACAAGCTTCGCAAATAAACCAATCTCCGCCACCAATGCGGATATTACCGCCGATGGCAGGCAGTTCTCCGCCTAGCGAAATGGTGGGGTCTACGCCGGCGGCAAGCGCGATATGACTCAGCATGGAGGTGGAAGTTGTTTTTCCATGCGTGCCAGCCACGGCTACCGGAAGCGGATATAGCTTCATAATGGCGCCCATAAGCGCTGCGCGGTCCACCACAAGCGCCCCGCTTGCGCGGGCGGCAATCAGTTCCGGCGAATCTTCATGGATTGCGGCGGAATACACCACAAGAGCCGGATTTTTAATATTTTCGGCGCATTGTCCTATGTAGACAGTAGCTCCACGCGAGCGGAGGTGTGCCGTAATATGGCTTTCCCGCACATCCGAACCACTAATACAATATCCTTTTTCTATGAGAATATCGGCAAGTCCGCTCATGCTGATGCCGCCAATGCCAATGAAATGAACATGACTGCCTGCGGGGAAATCTGCAAGCGAAAAAGCCATTTTAAACCATCCTTTCACAAAGAAAATCAATTCATATAGTTATATTATACACTAAAAAATAAAAAAATCACAATATTTTTGTTATTTTTGTTGAAATTTTCAGTTTTATTTGATAAAATAGATAGTAAGAAGGGTGTAAACCGCTTCTGGCCTACATATACGGGAAGGAGATGCTCACATGGACATCACGGATATCCGCGTTCGGCGGATGGCGGCTGATGGCAAAATGAAGGCAGTGGTTTCTGTAACCTTCGACAACGCTATAGTAATTCATGACATCAAAGTAATAGAAGGGCAGGAAAAGCTGTTCATTGCAATGCCGAGCCGGAAAACGCCCGAGGGTGTTTTCAAGGACATTGCGCACCCCATCAATGCCGAAATGCGTGAAGCTTTGCAAAGTGCCATTCTCCGCAAGTACGAAGAGACACTTGTGCAGCAAGAAGACGCAGAGTAAACCGGAGAACAAAAAGGCAAATGATACAGTCATTTGCCTTTTTGTTCTTGCGGCAAAGCACATAAGGCAATTTCTGGCGGGATGTCCGTCATTTGTATATTGTAGCACACCGCACTTTGGCCTGTCAAGGGAGAAGCGGAAAAAGACCGAGAAGTAAAGCGAGGGAAAATATGGCAAGCATTAAAAAATTATCACCGGAGGTTGCGGCCCGTATTGCGGCAGGAGAAGTGGTCGAACGGCCGGCATCGGTTATCAAGGAACTCGTAGAAAATGCAATTGATGCGTTGGCAACACAAATTACCGTTGAGATCCGGCGCGGCGGCATCACCCTGATGCGAGTAACGGACAATGGTAAGGGTATGGCCGAGGCGGATATGCCGCTTGCTTTTTTGCGGCATGCAACGAGTAAAATTGAAAATGAAGAGGATTTGGAGAGCGTTGTAACGCTTGGCTTTCGCGGGGAAGCGCTATATAGTATTGCGGCAGTAGCAGAGGTAGAGATTCTGTCCAAACGGAAAGAAGATGCGTTTGCCGCACGCGCTGTCGTGCGTGGCGGCGGCGAAGCGGAGATTCTGCCAGCCGGCGGCCCGGATGGAACAAGTGTTACAGTGCGGGATTTGTTTTTTAATACGCCTGCCCGTATGAAATTCTTAAAAAAGGATAGCGTAGAAGCCGGATATATCGAGGAGATTCTTCGGAAAATCGCGCTGGCCCGGCCGGACATCTCGTTTCGCTTCATCTCCGGCGGTAAGGACATTTTCTTTACACCGGGGGATGGAAGGCTTGCCAGTGCCGTGGCCGCGCTTTTCGGGAGGGACTACGCAGAGGCGATGCTGCCGGTGGAATACGAACAGGACGGGCTGCAAATTTCCGGCCTAATTGGGAAAAGTGAGCTAAATCGCCCAAACCGCTCTTTCCAGATTTTCTTTGTAAATGGACGCACGGTATTTCATAAAACTTTTTACGCGGCGATTGCGGAGGCATATAAAGGCCAGATCATGACAGGACGCTTTCCGGTATGTGTTCTGCACATCAATATGGATCCGATGCTTTGTGATGTGAATGTGCATCCGGCGAAAGCAGAAATTAAATTCGCGAACGACCGTCCTGTGTTTGATGTGATTTATTGGGGAACGCAGAATGCGCTGTATGCGATTCGGGACACACGGAAATTACAGCTTGAGAAAACGAAAATGGCGGTGCAAACCGAAAAGATACCGCAAGGGGAGCAAATGGTGGCCGTTTTGGAGACAAAGTCCTCGCCAGAACGGGAGGAAAAAGCCCCGGAAAGGGTGCCTATGGCCGCACCAAAGAAAAAAGAGGAAATGAATGCGGCGCCGGTACCGGAACCGAAGAAATTTGACTATATGTATCCGCCTTTTGAGAAAAAGACAGAGACCAAGGCGGCTACCGCACATACATACGAAAAACCGGCGGAGGCAGAAGGACAGGAAAAGTCCGCGGTAGAAGAGGAGAAACCTGTGCCGCCGCCGTTCGTGCGCGTTTTGGGGCAAGCCTTTGACACTTATATTGTAGCAGAAGCAGAGGGGAAGCTCCTACTCGTAGATCAGCACGCGGCACACGAGCGGATTATTTATAATTCGCTTATAGAGAGCCTTAACACAAAGGGGATTGACAGTCAGATGTTACTAATGCCGGTGTCGGTGACACTTTCGCCGGCGGAGATGGCGGCGTTTGGCGAAAACCGCGATCTTCTCTTAAAAAGTGGATTTGATGCGGAGGAGTTCGGGGTCGGAATCGTAAAAATCAGCATGGTGCCAACGGCGCTGACGGCTGTCGACCCGGCGGCGGCTTTTCTCGAGGTGCTAGATAACCTTATGCACCTCAAAAAGGATGTAAGAACAAATGCAGAGACGCATGCTTTATATACGATTGCGTGTAAAGCGGCGCTCAAAGGCGGGAAAGCGCTTTCTATAAAAGAACAGGAGGCGCTGGTGCAGAAGGCGATGATGCTGGATGGCATTGCAACCTGCCCGCACGGAAGGCCGGTTATTCTGTCCCTTACACAAAAAGAGATTGAAAAACAGTTTCGCAGAATCGTTTGAAAAAGCAAAGGGGGCTGTAAATTAACTGCAGTTAATTTACACCCCCCTTTTATATCCGTTTTATTCGGCGTCGGTTTCCGGAGTCTCTTCGATAATTTCCTCGTTCGCTTCTTCTAAAGCGTTCTCTTCGATTTCTTCCGAAATTTCGGTTACCGCATCCTCTGCCGCTTCGTCTTCCGGAGAAAGAGGTTCATCATAGACAGGAATGGGGTTTCCTTCTGCATCCACAAAATATGCGTCGGGCTCGTTCTTTTTGCGTCCAAACTTCAAAATCAAAATGTAAACGAGCAGAAGCAGAATCAAAATGCCCATTGCAACAATGACGGGGTTTAAGACCATGACGGAGAAATATACCTCTTTTTCCGGGGCGTCATTCGTGGCGGCCCAGGTCAGCTTGCTTCCCAAAAAGCCCTTGGAATCCGCATTGCTTTTAGAGAAGGCCATGGGGAATTTAAAGGAAATGCGATTTTCAGCTTCCGCAATTCCGGCCTGTGCTTCCGCAGATGCTGCGTCAAATTCCGCTTTATACATTTCGCTACCATACAAGCTGATTTTTCCGGAAGCTTCATATTTGGTACCGAACAGCGTGTGCTTT
>JAZSDW010000084.1:0-8153 GCA_045531355.1 Clostridia bacterium
CCGCGGTACCACTCTTTTTGCATATAGATTCTATATGCCACTTTAAGCTCCAATAAGCTCTTTGCACTAACGCAGCATACGCGGAAGAAACTACTCACGCAAAGGCTTTCCCTTCTTC
Source organism: Clostridia bacterium (assembly GCA_045531355.1). Classification (GTDB taxonomy): domain Bacteria; phylum Bacillota; class Clostridia; order UMGS1883; family UMGS1540; genus SIG447. Next base: position 119 of record JAZSDW010000084.1, read on the forward strand.
AACTCGGAAGTGAAAGGCTCAGATATACTCCGGGCTCGGCTCACACCAACCGCCGCATCTCTCGTTCCATCTGTATATCCGCCATCTTCGTCATAGTCATTACATATATTATAAAACTAAAAAAAGGATTTGTCAATACTTTTTTTAGTTTTTCCGTTGCAGTAGGGAAGTCCTTTTCAGCTATGCAGGGAAACAAAATGGGCGATTCTCTTGAGCGCCTCTGAAATCGTCTGTACCGAGTAGGCATACGAGCAACGGATAAAGCCTTCACCGCTTTCGCCGAACGCATTTCCGGGGACAACGGCAACATTTTCTGCTTCCAGAAGCGCTTCGGCAAAAGTATTGGAGGAAAGTCCGGTTTTCTGGATGGACGGGAATACATAAAACGCACCTTTAGGTTCAAAGCAAGAAAGTCCCATATTCCGGAAGCCATCCACCATGAGCCGGCGGCGGCGGTCGTATTCCGTACGCATGACGGCAATGTCTGCATCGCCATTCTCCAAAGCTTCAATCGCCGCGTACTGGCTGACTGTGGGCGTAGACATGATGGCGTACTGGTGGATTTTTGTCATAAGCCGAATCAGAGGGGCAGGGCCTGTGGCGTATCCGAGACGCCAGCCGGTCATCGCATACGCTTTGGAAAAGCCGCTAACCAAAATTGTGCGCTCCTGCATATTCGGAATCGAAGCAATCGAAACATGCGGCGCTCCGTATGTCAGCTCGCCATAAATTTCGTCACTGAGCACAAGGACATTCGTGTCCCTTAAAACGGCAGCAATTTCTTCTAAATGTTCTTTTTTCATAATAGCACCCGTCGGATTATTCGGGAAGGGAAAAACCAGAAGTTTGGTTTTAGGCGTGATGGCAGCGCGAAGCGCTGCAGCGGTCAGCCGGAACTCATCCGCTTCGCGTGTTACAATTGGAACGGGCGTGCCGCCGGCAAGTGTTACGCAAGGGGAATAACAAACGAAGCTTGGCTCCGGAATCAGCACCTCATCTCCCGGGCCGATAAGGCTTCGTACGGCAAGGTCAATTGCCTCGCTGCCCCCAACGGTAATCATTGTTTCTGTTTTTGGGCAGTAAGAGAGAGCAAACCGGCGCTTTAGATAACGGCAAACAGCCTCGCGAAGTTCCATAAGACCCGCATTTGAGGTATAGTATGTATGCCCCTTCTCAAGCGAATCGATGCCGGCATCACGAATATGCCATGGCGTTACAAAATCAGGCTCACCCACGCCTAGCGAGAGCACATCCTTGCGTTCTGCTACAATATCAAAAAATTTCCGTATACCGGAAGGTGGAATGTGCTGCGCACGCGGATTTAGCATAGATTCGATATGGATCATAACTGAATCACGCTTCTTTCATCTGAAGTCGGCTTTTTGTATAGAACGCCCGCATCTTTATAGGTTTTCAGAACAAAATGTGTAGCCGTGCTGAGGACAGAGGGCATAGGTGCGAGCTTCTCTGCCACAAAAAGCGCCACTTCCTTCATTGTGCGGCCTTCACAAATCAAACCGATATCAAAACCGCCAGACATAAGCCATACTGTTTTCACCTGATCATACTGATAGATGCGAGCGGCAATTTTATCAAAACCTTCGCCTTTTTGCGGAGTCACTTTAAGCTCTATAAAGGCAGTTATACGCTCTGTGTTGGCCTTTTCCCAATCCACCAGCGCTTTATAGCCTACAATAATGCCATCTCTTTCCAGTTGTTCAATTTCTTTTTTTACATCTGCCACATCGCGTTCCAGCATAATTGCGATTTGCGCGGGTGTGACCTGACTGTCTTTTTCTAAAATTTCAAGAATAGGATTCATACTTATGGTCTCCTTTTTTATTTTCTTTCTATAGTATACAGAAACCATAATAAAAAATCAAGAAAAATTTTTTGAAAAAAAGAAAAATTAGAAAAAATTATATTCTTTTGTGCGCTAAAAAAGACATAAAACAAAAATATTTTTGGTTTTTTGACAAAATATCAAAAAAGAAGCTGCATAAAAAACAAAAAACAAGAAGAAAAAGTTTTTTGCTTCATGCAGCCAATACAGATTCGTGAAGGGGTTATAAAATTTCCAAAAGCTCTTTATTCGCCTTTGTCAGGACGGCATACCCATTTTCGGTCGCGTAGAGCATATCCTCAATACGGACGCCGCCGAAATCCGGGACATAAATACCGGGCTCTATGGTAAACACATCGCCTGGGGTGAGTTTGTGCGGGGAACGGGGAGAGAGAATAGGATGCTCGTGTACGGCCAGTCCAACACCATGCCCGAGCGCGTGGCCGAAATAGTCGCCATAGCCGTATGCGTCAATAACATCCCGCGCTACCTTATCCAGTTCGGAAGCCGGCATACCGCCAGTAGCTGCATTTTCTGCTTTCGTCTGAGCGTAAAGCACAATGCCGTAGATTTCCTTTTGGCGGTCTGAAGCCGGGCCGATTGTCACCGTTCTGGTAAGATCACTCGCGTATCCATGGAGAAGGCAGCCGAAATCCATCGTAAGGAAATCACCTTTTTCGAGCCGTTTATCACTTGCCGAACCATGCGGAAGCGCGCTCCGCGCGCCGCTTGCGCAAATCGTTTCAAAAGCGGGCGTAGCACCGGCGGTGCGCCGCATATAGCCTTCTAAAAGCGCCGCGACTTCATACTCGCGCATCCCGGGCGAAATCCGCGAAACTGCAAATTGAAAGGCGGCATCCGCAAGGCGTACAGCCTCGGTAATTGCAGAGAGTTCGCCGATATCTTTCTTTCTTCGGAGTTGCAAAATGATTTCGCTGCTATGTACCCAATCTTTCTGCGGCAATTGGTTTTGAAGCTTTTCGTATGCAGAAAGAGAAAGGAAATCCTCTTCAATGGCAATTCTTTTTTTTGCGGCTAGGAGGGGTGCCAGCGGCGTGTTGTACGGCAGAATTTCAAAGTCCGGGGCTTCTCTTTTTGCCTGTAGTGTATAGCGTGAATCTGTCAAAAGACAGCGCCGGTCTTCTGTAAGAATCAGCATACCCTCGCCACCGGAAAATCCGGAGAAATAGAGGATAGAGTGGGGGGCATGCAAAAGTGCGGCCTCTGCGCCATGGAAAGAAAGCTCTTTTAAAAATGAAAGAACGCGGGACATACAAAGCCTCCTAAACATACTTTTATAGATATAGAAAACAACCTGAAATCAGCACTAAAATTATAACATAGCTTATAGCTTTGGTCAAGATTTTCTTTTTTATATATAGGCCAACATGAAAATATAAAAAACGCTTGACAAGGAAAAAAACATGTGCTATAATTCTATGTATCGTGAAAAGCTCGAGTGGCGGAACTGGCAGACGCCCGGGACTTAAAATCCCGTGGGAGCAATCCCGTACCGGTTCGATTCCGGTCTCGAGCACCATAAAAAACGACTTGCTTTGCAAGTCGTTTTTTCTTATATTGCTAATTTTTTTGAAAGGCCTTTCTGTATTCTGTTGGCGTTGTCTTGCATATTTTCTTGAAGAATCTTGAAAAATAGGCAGAATCGCTTATTCCAAGCCGGAACGAAATTTCTTCGACAGACAAATCTGTTGTTATAAGCAGCTCCATTGCCTTATACAGTTTGAGTTGCGAAAAGTATGTAAGTGGCGGAACGCCAAATTCCTTTTTAAATTTGCGAATAAAATAGGTAGACTGCATATATACAATAGAAGCTAAATCATCTATTTTTACAGACTTGTCCAGATTGTTTTCCATATATTGGATGACTTCCGAAAAATACAACCTTCCGTTTTCCTTTTTCGCTCCGCGAGCTTCGCAGTAGATATTGATAATCGTCAGAATGTTTGAACACCAAATTATATCGTAGAGCGGATTCTTGTTAAGCTCTTTTCTGTAGGCGCTCTCAAAAAGACGACTCATTTCATTTTTATTTTCGATATCCACAACAAAATTGCCATCACACATACCAAAAGCTTCCATTAGGTTCTGCCCGTCTACCGATGCAGAGAAGGCCATTTCATACATGGTAAACTGCTCGGAGGTGTGCGTGTAGGAGCGGAATTTTCCTTTTGGTAAAAACGCCAGTTGGCCGGCACGAACGATGGAATATTCCGAATCGATTCGCAAAAAACACTCTCCCTCAAGCACCCAGAAAAAAACATCAGTTCCCCCAATGTGGCCAAGCGGGTCTCCCTTCCAGACCATAGGAGGGATGAACATCGAGACATCCAGGGGGTGAATATGAATACCGGATTTTTTTATTATATTCATTTCAGGAACACCAACCTTGTGCAAAAAAGTACAACTGTGTGCAGAATAATACAAAATGCAAATATTTTATGGGAAATAAGAACAGACAAATAGTGCAATTTAATCCCCAAAAAAGGCATTATTCTTCATTTACTTTTTCATCATACCATAATATAATACATTTGTCAAATCATTTTGAAGGAGTGAGTTGCAGTATGAAAAAGTATGTGCTTGTTGGTTGTGGCGCCCGCGGAATTATAGCGTATGCACTACCTCTTGTAGAAAACTATAAAGACTGCGCGAAGCTTTGCGGCGTGTACGATACGAACAACAAACGCGCTAAGTTAGCAAGTAAATTTGTAAAAGAAGATATTCCGGCATTTGATGACTTTGATGAGATGCTTCGGGTAGTAAAGCCTGATACGGTAATTGTTACCCCAAGGGATTGTGATCATGACGAATATATTACGCGTGCCTTAAAGTTTGGGTGCGATGTTATTTCGGAAAAACCGGTCACAACCACATTTGAAAAGGCAAACGCAATAAAGAAGGTACAGGAAGAAACCGGGAAAGATGTGCGCGTAACATTTAATCTTCGCTTCCATCCGTTCTTTAAACGCGTCAAGGAAATTATTTCAAGTGGTGACATCGGTGATATTCTTAGCGTGCATTATGAGTGGATGTTGGATACAAATCATGGGGCTGATTATTTTAGACGCTGGCACAGAGAAAGAAAAAATTCCGGCTCGCTTTTGGTTCACAAATCCACCCATCATTTTGACATTGCGAACTGGCTTTTAGAGCAGGACCCCGTGAGTGTAAACGCATTCGGAACGCGTCGCTTTTATGGGCCTACAAGAGAAAAGCGTGCAGAAAGATGTCTCACCTGTCCTTACAAGAATGAATGCGAATTCTATTATGATATTCATGCTTTTTCTTACGAAGGCATTACATATACAGACATGTATCTTAACTGCGAGGATGCCGACGGATATGTCCGCGATAAATGTGTTTTCTCGGAAGAAATTGATATCGAGGATAGCGTTTGCGTGAATGTTCAATATAGCGGGGGAACCGTGATGTCGTATTCTTTGACGGCACACTCACCCTATGAGGGATTTAATATTGTATTAAACGGAACAAACGGCAGAATCGAAATCGAAAAGCGGTATGCCAATATTGTTGGCTACAGTGAAAATGCAGACTCCATCATGAAAATATATAACCGTAAAGGTGAAGAAATTCGCTATACATTCCCGAAACCGAAGGCCGGCGGGCATGGTGGTGCGGATGATGCACTTTTGGATAACTTGTTCAGGGGCACGAAGGATGACCCGCTTCATCAGATGGCAGACCTTCGCGCAGGCATGATGTCTATCGGTATTGGTGCTGCTGCCAATATTTCTATGGCAGAACATCGACAGGTGTCTTTAGGCGAGTTTTATGACGAATTGAAACAATTTGATTCGGAGAAATAATTATGATACAGATAAAAAATGCTGTAATTGTGGCAGATACACTTTTGCGAGACCAATACATTTATGTAGAGGATGACAGAATTTTTGCAGTTACAGACGAGGAGCTTCCGTTTGACGAGCAGATAGATGCAGAAGGCCTGTTTGTTTCTCCTGGCTTTATCGACATCCATACCCATGGTGCAGGTGGATTTGACTTTGCTGATGGCGAAGTTTCGGATATCATTAAGGCTGCCGAAACGCACGCTGAATATGGTACAACAACCATCTATCCCACCTGTACATCCTCTTCATTTGCCGATACGGTAAAATTTATCGAAAATGTCAAAGAGGCGATGGCGTTCAATGCACCTGGGAAGGCATATATTGCAGGTTCGCATCTTGAGGGGCCGTATTTTTCGCATTTGATGTGCGGCGCACAGAACACGACTTATTTAAAAGCACCTTTGCGTGAAGAATATGAACGCTTTGTAAGCGCAGGGGAAGGAACGCTCAAGAGAATAAGCTTTGCACCGGAGCTTGCGGGAGCAAAAGAGCTTTGCATTTATTTGAAAGAACAGGGAATTGTGGCGGCATATGGGCATACGGACGCAATTTACGAAGAAATTTTGCCGCTGATTCCGCTCGGTTGTACGCTTGCTACTCATTTGTATTCAGGCATGAGCAACATCACGCGCCGGAATTTAATGCGCAAATTAGGCGCCGTAGAAACGGCATATTTGGAAGAGGACATCTATGTGGAAACGATTGCAGACGGAATCCATCTTCCGCCGGAGCTTTTAAAGCTGATATACAAAATTAAGGGCGCGGAGAGAATTTGTCTTGTAACCGATTCGATGCGCGGCGCGGCAATGGGGAACGGAAAATCCGTTTTGGGGCCGAAACACGATGGGATGTCCTGCACGATACAAAACGGCGTTGCTTACCTTGATGATATGTCTGCATTTGCCGGAAGTGTTGCTACGAGCGACCGGCTTGTAAGGACAATGTATAAACAGGTAAATGTCCCGCTTTGTGACTGCATCAAAATGATGTGCGTGACGCCGGCGAAGGTAATGAATCTTAAAGACCGCGGAAGAATCGAAAAAGGCTACATAGCGGATTTAGTGTTTTTTGATGATGATATCCATGTAAAAAAAGTTATTATACATGGTGAAGAATTAAAGAAAGAGAGGAACAAATAGAATGGAAATCAGAATTTGTAAAGACAGGTACGAATTGGGCGCAAGTGCAGCGAAACAGGTTGCAGAAGATCTGAAGGCATGCATTGCAAAGAGAGGATATGCAAGAATTGTCCTTTCAACAGGAGCTTCGCAGTTTGATACAATTGAAGCACTTGTAAAAGAGGAAGGTATCCAGTGGGAGTGTGTAGAGATGTTCCATCTGGACGAATATGTTGACCTTCCGATTACACATCCGGCAAGCTTCCGCAAATATCTGCAGGAGCGGTTTGTAGACAAGGTGGGCAAGCTGAAGGCAGTGCACTTTGTAGATGGAACGGCAGAAGGAATTGCAAAGCTTACAGAAGAAATCAGAAAAGAGCCCATTGACATTGGTCTTATCGGTATAGGCGAGAACGCACATATTGCTTTTAATGATCCCCCGGCAGATTTTGATACGAAGGACGCATATATCGTTGTAAACCTTAACGAAGCATGCAAGAAGCAGCAGATGGGCGAGGGCTGGTTTGCTACGATTGACGATGTACCCAAGCAGGCTGTTTCTATGACGGCATATCAGATTATGCAGTGCAAGAAAATTGTTTCTTGCGTGCCTTACGGTGTAAAGGCGGATGCGATTGAAAAGACGCTGCATTCCAAAGAAGTTACCAACATGGTTCCTTCAACGCTTTTAAAGACACATCCGGACTTTCTTCTGTATGCTGACGCGGAAAGTGCATCTAAAGTTATTGAAATTAATTGGTAAAAAAAGATTTGCTTGACGAAGCGTAAAAGGTGTTTTTTGCGGTCTTCTGCCGATGACCGCGCTTTTCGCAGATAAAAGTTCTTAACATGGAAAGGAGAAAAAGATGAAAAAAAGATTTTTCGCAATTTTCCTCGCAACAATCCTGTTTGCAGGTCTTTCGATTACTTGCCCGGCAGAATCGGCAGATTTCGTGCAGACAGAGCCACTTCCGCCCTTTGATGGAGCGGAAAACTTGGTTCCGAACCCGGGATTTGAGGAGCTGAACGAAGAAGGCCTTCCGATAGGCTGGGCCAATAAAGAGAAGGCAAAAATCGATGATGAATTTGCACATTCCGGCAGATACAGCATGAAGGTTACGACAACGGGAGACGGTGCCGTTGCGTATGCTGCATCGCAGCTGATTCCGGTTGATTGCTCTAAA
>JAZSDW010000055.1:0-6600 GCA_045531355.1 Clostridia bacterium
TGCGCCACTTTCATCGGTAGATCCATCGTTTATTAAAATGATTTCAAAATTGGAGTATGTCTGGCAGAGAACGCTTTCTATGCATGCACTTAAATAGTCTTTGACATTATAAACCGGAATAATAATTGATATTAGCGGCACATTATTCATAGCAAAGCTCCTTATTCATCCTTGTCTGCGAAAATTCCATTGTAAATCGTTTTCATATTTACTATAGCATGCGAAATATTATATTTTTCTACATGTTTTCTATTGTTCGTACAAATCTTCTTTCGCTTATCTTCATCCGTCCGCAAAACACAAATCGCATCTTTAAATGCCTCTACGTCATAGGGACTACACTTGCAGCCTGTAATCCCATCAATAGAATAATCGTTTATCCCATGCACATTTGATGTAATAATTGGTAATCCAGAAGCCATTGCTTCTAATGCCGCAAGGCCTAACCCTTCTCTTTTTGAAGGAAAGCAAAACACATCCGCGATATAGTTTAGTTCATGGATGTCATCTCTAAATCCAAGTAAATGAACTTGTTTTTCTACTTGCAAATCTACGGACAACTTCCTCAAACGGTCTTCCGCTTTGCCTTTGCCGGCAATTGCATAATGCACAGTTTGGTCTTTCAGAAGAGCAAGTGCTTTGATAATAACTTCGTGATTCTTATTTTCATTAAGCTCCCCTACGGATAACAATAAAAAGGCATCCTTGGGAAAACCCAATTCCTCTCGTTTAGCATTCTTGTCAATGGAAATGTTCTTAAATCGATCTAAATCAACACCCACGCCGGGGACATATTCTATTTTTTTTGCATGTAAATGTTTTTTGGCGAACGCGTAATCCTCTGTATTAATAGTGATTAGAACATCTGTAAAAAATGCACATAGCCATTCAATAGGAAAATAGATAAGCCAATTCTTTAGTGGCGCCCCTTTATAGAAATGAAAGCCGTGCGCGGTGTATAAGACCTTAAGGCCTCTTGCTCGAAACCTTCGACATGCAAGTCTTGTGCACGCCGCTGCAATCGGCGTGTGACAATGCACAACATCATAGCCGTTTTCTTTAACAAGCTTTCGTATTTCGAAAACAGCTCTAATATTTCCAATTTTAAGTGGCGAACGAAGGAAAGGGAGCGAAAAGATTTTGCACTTTAGTTCCCGGTATTCTTCCGGAACAGGATTCTCCGCCTCGTTGCAAGCGATATCAATACTATTTTTTTCATTAACTAATTGTTTGATAAGATGTTTGAAAAATATCATTGTTGTGCCGATTGTAGTCACATAAAGAATTTTCATTATTTGCTCCCATTAACATTTATTTTTCTTTTTGCCGGTATGCCCATATATGTTCCTTGTTCTAAGACATCTCCAACAACAACCGCACCCGCCGCAATGATTGTGCCTGTACAAATCGAAACATTATTTATGACCGTCGCCCCTGCAGCAATCAATACTTGTGGTCCAGTTTTAACATTGCCTGCAAGATGCGCGCCTACAGACACATGTGAAAACTCACCAATTACACATTCGTGATCAACAGAGGCACATGTATTGATTATACAACCTCTTCCTACATGTGCATCTGCGTTTATAACCGCTCCAGGCATAACAACCGTTCCATTTTGAACATGCGCCGATGTAGATATAACCGCTTTGGGGTGGATGAGTGAAACTACTTTCAACCCACTATCTTCCAGTTTATTCTGGATTTCCATTCGTGCATTTGCGTTGCCGATTGCTACAAAAAAATCGCATTGTGAAAAACGAAGATATTCACAGGTTGAACCCACGATTTTACAGCTATTACATTCTCTTTTTGATATGTTATCATCTAAAAAGACAACATCTGTATAGTTTTGTAAAAAAGCAATATCAGCGGCTACTTTTCCATGTCCACCAGCGCCAAGAATAACCAGCTTTTTCATCCGAGCATCTCCTACCCATGTGCCATTTTTCTATTTCCTTGCTCCGACAAACTCCTCCATCGTTTCAGATTCTTTAGAGCTAATGCCAGAACGGAGGAATACAGCCTTTACAGTGTCAAAAATAATGCGAACATCCGTTTGAAAGCGAATGTTATCGATGTACCAAATATCCATCTCGAATTTCTCTTCCCAGGAAACTGCATTTCTTCCATTCGCCTGTGCATATCCGGTCAGGCCTGGCCGCACAGTGTGCCTTCGTCGTTGGCTTTCCGAATATAATGGCAAGTATTTTACCAGAAGTGGTCGCGGTCCAATAATACTCATATCTCCTTTTAGAATATTGTGAAGCTCGGGAAGCTCGTCAAGTGAGGTGGCGCGAAGAAATTTTCCGTATTTCGTCAGGCGCTTTTCGTCCGGCAGAAAATTCCCGGCAGCATCTTTTTCACATGTCATTGTGCGAAATTTAATTAACTTAAAAATTTTTTCGTCTTTCCCGGGCCTTTCCTGTGTAAAAAACGGATTCCCTTTCATGCATATCGCCGTAACCACAATCAAAACCAAAAGAATGGGTGACAATACGATGAGCGCTAAAAGAGATAAGACAAAATCCATCGGTCTTTTTATGTATTTAGCATACATGCCGGTTCTCTCCTTCAAAACAGCTTCGAACGATTTTGATAACCTTCTCCTGTTCATCGGCCGTCATTTTAATGTCGCTCGGCAAGCACAGACCACGGGTAAAAATATCAACACCCGCATCCGCGCCGGACAGAGAAACAAACGGAAATTTTTTATAAATCGGCTGCATGTGCATCGGTTTCCATATCGGACGGCCTTCAATGTTTTGCGCGGCGAGTGTTTCTAAAATTTCAGTGGGACAAGTCTTTCCTTTTTCCGAAACATAGGACGCCGCACAGGCTCCCCTTTCCTGCCTACACATTGCCTCCTTGTCAATCAAAAGGCAAGAAAGCCAGAAATTCGGTTCCATCTCATCTTCAATGTACGGATTCATGGAAACCGGCAAATCGGAAAACGCCTCTTTATACCGGAAATAAATTTCTTTTTTCTTCTGGATGTGCGCATCCAGATATGGAAGCTGGCCACGAACAACGCCTGCAATTACATTGCTCATCCGATAGTTATATCCCAGTTCCTCATGCTGATACCATGGCGCATTTTCCCGGCTCTGTGTTGACCACTTGCGTACCTTTTCTCCTGCCAGGGCATCGTCTGTCAGAAGCATGCCGCCGGAGGAACCGGTTATAATTTTGTTTCCATTAAAGGAAATGGCATTATATGTACCAAAGCTTCCGGTTTGCCGCCCCTTATAGGTTGCACCGAAAGACTCTGCCGCATCTTCAATCAAAATAGCCCCATGTCGCTCTGCTATTTTGCAAATTTCGTCAAGCTGAGCGGGTGTTCCATAAAGATTTGCCATCATAACCACCCGGGTATCCGGATAGCGTTTAAATGCCTCCTCAAGTGCCGCAGGACTCATATTCCATGTATCATATTCCGTATCAACAAAGACAGGAATAGCCTTTTCATAGCATACAGGATTTACAGTTGCAGCAAAGGTCATATCCGTACAAAAAACACGCTCTCCCGGTTTTACGCCCGCCAGCTTTACGGCAAGATGGAGCGCAGCCGTACCGCAAGAAAGGGCAACCGCATATTTACAGCCTACTTTTTCGCAAACGATTTTTTCGATTTCATTTATGTTTTTTCCTATCGTCGACATCCAATTCGTCTCGTAAGCTTCCTGCATATATTGTAGTTCTTCCCCGTGCATGGTTGGAGAAGATAACCAGATTTTTTCCTTTTTCGGTTCTGCCACAGTCCGTTCTTCCTCCCTTCTTTGTTTGGTGCCAACATAAACCCCATACAAAAAGCACACATATTTATAAATATTTTATACCATTTGAACTTCTTTGTCAATGATTTATCCCATATTTTTGTGATTTTTCACAAAAAACAATAAAAAAGCCCATCGCAATGCGAATGGGCTTTGAATACTTTATTTTTCTTTAAAGAAAAAGCGAAATGCCTTTATTAACTCCGTGATGAAAAGCGGAACGAAAATGAGAATCACGGCAATAAGATAAAGATTCCCCGTCAAATATACGAGCCCGAATGCTTTAGAAATGGGCGTAAGCAAAACAAGTAAAACCAAGGCAGTGGAAATAGCTGCAGCCCCGCAAAGCTTCCGGTTCGAAAAGAGGCCAATTTGAAAAACAGAACGGGAGGAACGCATATTGAACGCCTGTACGACCTGCGAAAGCGCCAGTACCGCAAACGCCATTGTCTGGCCGCCAGCAAGGCTTCTTGTCACACTTTCTCCAACGCGGAACCCGATTAAAGTGAGAAGTGCAAACATCGCACCTTGCAAAACGACCTGAACGCCAAGTCCACCCGAAAAAATGCCTTCCTCCTTTGGTTTCGGCTTTTTATCCATGATATCACTTTCCATCGGCTCCATGCCGAGTGCAATGGCCGGGAGACTATCGGTAACAAGATTAATCCATAAAAGCTGCATGGAAAGAAGGGGCGTTTTGTGCCACAAAAGCATGGCTACAAACACCGTAATTACCTCACCGATATTCGTTCCTAATAAAAAGCCCACAACCTTTTTGATGTTCGCATAAATGCCGCGCCCCTCACGCACCGCCTCGACGATGGTCGCAAAATTATCGTCCGTCAATGTCATGTCGGCGGCGCCTTTGGCGACATCCGTGCCTGTAATGCCCATGGCGCATCCGATATCCGCCGCCTTAAGTGCCGGGGCATCGTTAACGCCATCCCCGGTCATCGATACGACCTGCCCTTTTCGTTGCCAAGCTTTGACAATACGGATTTTATTTTCCGGCGAAACGCGCGCGTAGACCGAAATATCAGAAACCGCCGCATCCAGCTCTGCATCATTCATTCTGTCCAGCTCCTGTCCGGTGATTGCACGGTCGCCTTCTTTTAAAATGCCAAGCTCCTTCGCAATTGCTGCAGCTGTAACCACATGGTCCCCTGTAATCATCACCGGCCGTATACCGGCTCTCCGGCAAAGTGCAACCGCTGCCTTTGCCTCCGGACGGGGCGGGTCAATCATACCGACAAGCCCCATAAAGGTCAAATCTTTTTCCAGTTCCTCAGGTGAAAGTTCTTCCGGAACTGTATCAATTTCTTTATAGCCAACCGCCAACACGCGAAGCGCCTCCCGGCTCATGGCATCCGTCATCTCTCTTGCTGCCTCTATGTTGCCTTTTGCGCACCGTGTCGCCATCACATCGAAGGCACCTTTAACTATCACAACCAGGCGGCCATCCATGCGATGAATCGTACTCATAAGCTTTCTGTCCGAATCAAAAGGAATTTCTCCAAGTCGCGGCGCGTCTGCTTCGAGGCCGGCTTTTGTTATCCCCTGTCTATACGCCGCATATACAATCGCCGTTTCCGTTGGATCACCAATGTGCTGTACCGCATCGTTTGACACCAAAATCGAGCCGTCACAGCAAAGCGTAGCAAACGACAAAAGCTTTTTGATTTCATCGGCGGCATCTTCGGTAAAATCAAAGGGCGCTGCACCGCCATCAACATATACCTTTGTTAAAGTCATCTGGTTCTGCGTAAGTGTACCGGTTTTATCCGAACAAATGACAGAGGCGCTCCCCAGTGTTTCCACCGCCGGCAGACGACGAATCAAGGCATTTCGTCTAACCATGCGCTGAACACCAATTGAAAGTACAATCGTAACAATAGCCGGCAGGCCTTCGGGAATTGCAGATACTGCAAGCGACACGGCCGTCATGAAAATTTCCATGGTGGGAATCCGATTGAAAAGACCAATACCAAAAATGACGGCGCATGCCAAAAGTGCGAGGACTCCCAGGTATTTTCCAAGCTGCGCCAGCTTTTTCTGCAGAGGCGTTTGTCCTTCTTCTTCACTATCTAAAAGATTTGCAATTTTTCCCATTTCTGTTTGCATGCCCGTTGCCGTAACTACCGCACGCGCCGTTCCGTAAGTAATACTGCATCCGGAAAACACCATATTAGTTCTATCACCAAGCGAAGCGTCCTCCGCCACAATTTGGTCAGCATCCTTTTCCGCCGGCACCGACTCGCCCGTAAGCGGAGCTTCTTCGCATTTGAGACTCGCGCTCTGCAGAAGTCTTGCATCTGCCGGGATAAAATCCCCGGCTTCCAGATGTAAAATATCTCCCGGCACAATCTCCGCCGCCTCTATGACGCTCTCTTTTCCGTCACGAATGACGCGCGCGTGCGGTGCAGACATCGCCTTTAGTGCATCCAGCGCCTTCTCGGCTTTACTTTCCTGCAAAACGCCGAGTACCGCATTTAAAATTACAATGAGTAAAATTAAAAGCGGCTCAAAAAATTCATTTGGATTTTTCTCGACAACGGCAATTGCGAACGATACAGCTGCCGCCGCAAGTAATATCAGAATCATAACATCCTGAAACTGCTCTATAAAACGGCGCGCCATTGTTTTCTTCTTTTTCTCCTGAAGTCTGTTCGCGCCATATTCCTTCAGACGCTTTTTGGCTTCTGTTTCCGAAAGGCCTTCCTTCTCTCCTGTTTTTAATTCCAGTAGTACCTCTTCTTTTTTCTTAGTATAATTCACCAGTAACTTCTCCTCCTTCTCCAACTTTTACTATTATATCATATATTTG
>JAZSDW010000065.1:0-24830 GCA_045531355.1 Clostridia bacterium
TCCCCCAACAAAATTTGACTTCAAGTGCGCAGACTATGTTCCGTTTAAGGATCGTGAAGTTTGCGAACGCCTCCGCAAAATCAGCGGCAAGGATTTGGAGAAGCATCCGAACCCGGATTTCAACATCAAGGTTATGATGAATCCCCATCCTGTTCTGATTGCCACGCTTTTCTCCCGCATCAAAGCGGCTTCGGAAGCCGGCAAGAAGTACACCATGATTTTGGGAAATCCCGAGCCGGATACATACATCCCGCTCGCACAGCTCATTAACTACTTCCAGGTAGACTGCAGCAAGCTGCACATCTTTGCTATGGACGAATGGGCAGATGACCAGGGCAATATTGCACCGGAAACCTATGAAGCCGGCTTTGCACATTCGATGCTGAAATACTTCGTGTTCCAGATCGACGAAAAACTGCGTATGCCGCTTGAAAATGTCCACTATCCCACCAACGCAAACATTGGCCATTACTCCAAGTTGATTACCGAAATCGGTGAGGGCGGCGCAGACATCTGCTCTTCTTCCCCCGGCTGGACAGGCCACATGGCTTTCATCGACCCGGTTCCGGAATTTATGCCGGATAGCATTGAGGAATGGCTCAACATGGAAGCACGCCTTGTAAAGCTGCATCCCCTGACCGTTGCACAGAACTCTCTGCACGGTGTATTCGGTCAGTCCGGTTACATCCAGAGCGTACCGCCAATGGCTGCAACCATCGGTCCGGTCGATGTTAAGAACGCAAGAGAGCGTATTGAGGTCCATGCCCTGATGACAAACGGCACATTCTCCTCCTGGCAGAGAATGACCTCGCGTCTTGTGCTGCACGGCCCGGTAACCCCGGCGATTCCGAGTTCTATGCTCCAGACCATGAAAACGCAGGTTTATGTAAGCGACGAGCTTGCAGCCCCGTTTGAGTGCTGGGAAAAGGTCGGCTATTAATTCTTACAAGCAAAAAGGCACCGTAGCAAATGCTACGGTGCCTTTCTTATTTATCCTTCTTTTTTTCAAAGGCCGCTTGTGCCTTATACACATCCCCCAGCATGTAAAGAGAGCCAAATGCCAGAATAACATCCGGCGTCTCCTCATACGCCCTTTGTACGGCTTCCTCTATCGTTTTTGCGGCATATACCTTCCTGTGATACGGCATGGCCGCTTCGCAAAGCGCTTCGGCGGAAAGCGTGCGCGGCGAAGGCACCGGCACGGTAATGACGCTTTCGGCAAGCCCTGCCGTTTTCTCCATCGCCTTTTCGTATTCTTTATCGGCCAGCATGCCGGTAATAAACACAAGTTTTTTGCCCGCAAAGAGCCTATGAATTGTATCGCAGAGGGCTTCGATTCCGTCCGCATTATGTGCGCCGTCCAAAAGAAATAGTGGGTTTTCCGAAATCGTTTCAAGTCGCCCCCTGTGTCTTACATTTTGGAGACCTTCCCGAACGGCCGAATCCGGAATCGGGATGCCCACCTCGCGAAGTACCTCCACAATTTCGAGTGTTACCGAGACATTTTGAACCATATGTGCACCCGCAAGCGGCAAAAAGAGATTTTCATATCCCGCCGCACAGAAGGTGCTTCCCCGATAACTGTATGCCGTTATCTCCGGCCTTTCAGAAAGCCGGAGCGCGGCATTTTTCTGCCGGCACCGCTCCCGGATAACTTCCATTGCCTCTTCGGGCTGCTCGCAGTAAACCACCGCCGGCACGCCCTCTTTTAAAATGCCGCATTTTTCGTCTGCAATTTCAGAAAGTGTACTGCCGAGGTATTCCATATGGTCATAGCCAATCCGGCAAATGGCGGTGCAAATTGGATTTTTTATCACATTGGTTGCATCCAGCCGGCCGCCGAGTCCTACCTCGAGCGCCACAAAGTCGCACCCTGCTTCGGCATAGCATAAAAACGCTACCGCCGTAACAATTTCAAATTCTGTCGGATGTGCCATGCCTTCCTCGACCATTGCTTTGCAAGCTCTATGCACCTGCCATGTTTTTTTGGCTAAAAGCGTATCGCTTACGGGCTTCCCATCAATCTGTATCCGCTCGTTAAAGCGGTATACAAAAGGCGAGGTATATGCGCCGGTTTTATAGCCTGCTGCCTTTAAAATGGCGGCAAGGGACACGGTTACCGTTCCCTTGCCGTTCGTACCTGCCACATGAATAAACCTAAGGCGTGCCTCAGGATTCCCGAGTTTGTCTAAAAGCGTCTTGATATTTGCAAGGCCGAGTTTTGAGCCAAGCTTTAGTGCGCCGTGAATGAAGGCAAGCGCCTCTTCGTAGCTAAACTCATTTAAATGCTTCAATGCTCGCCAACACCTTTTCTAACATTTCTTCGTATTTTGCCTGCTTTGCCTTTTCTTCTTCCACAAGCTTTGCCGGTGCTTTCGCTAAAAAGCCCTCGTTGGAAAGCTTGCCGCGCGTCCGCTTGATTTCATTTTCGATATTCGCCTTTTCTTTCTCAAGGCGGGCAAGTTCCTTTTCTCTGTCAACCAGCTCATCGGTCGGCACAAAGAGCATCGCGCCCTCTACAACGACCGTCAGCGCTTTCTCGCAGTCTTTATCCTTCTCGCGTTTGATGACCACCTGCGAGGCGCCGGCCAGCTTTTTAAAGAACTCTGCGCTGTTTTCAAAAAGCGCCGTCCGCTCCGTTACCACGAACAGACTCGCGCGCTTTGACGGCGGAATCTGCATCTCAGCTCTGGCATTCCGGATGCCGCGGATAGCATCACAGATAATTTCCATTTCCGCTTCGTCCTTCGGATAGGAAAGTTCCTCCCGATAGGTCGGCCACTCAGAAATCATGATGCTATCGTCTTCTACCGGAAGAGCTGAGTAAATCTCGTCCGTTACAAACGGCATAAAGGGATGCAGAAGTTTTAAGGTGCCGGCCAGAACATAGCAGAGCGTATTTTGCGCGTCGCGTCTTGACGGGCAGTTCTCATCGTAAAGGCGCGGTTTTGTAAGTTCAATATACCAGTCGCAATATATGTCCCAGATAAAATCGTATACCTTGCCAAGTGCAATGCCGATTTCATAATGCTCTAAATTCTCCGTAACCTCTTTTACAAGCGTATTGTACTTCGATAAAATCCACTTATCCTCTACGAGCGGATTTTCCGGCAGTTCTACCTTTTCGACATCAAGATTCATCATCACGAAGCGCGCGGCATTCCAAATCTTATTGGCAAAGTTCCGGGTTGCTTCCACGCGTTCCATATAAAAACGCTTATCGTTCCCGGGGGAATTACCGGTAGCGAGCGTAAAGCGAAGCGCATCGGCGCCGTATTCTTTAATCACTTCCAAGGGGTCAATGCCGTTTCCAAGGGATTTGGACATCTTCCGCCCCTTATCGTCCCGGACGAGGCCATGCAGAAATACATGCTTAAACGGCTCTTTCCCCATATGCTCCATACCGGAGAAAATCATACGCGCTACCCAGAAGAAAATAATATCGTAACCGGTCACGAGCACACTTGTGGGATAGTAGTACGCAAGGTCCTCCGTTTTATCCGGCCAGCCGAGCGTGGAGAAGGGCCAGAGGGCAGAACTGAACCAGGTATCCAGAACATCCTCTTCCTGCCGCATCTTGCCGCCGCATTCGCATGTGGCAATGTCTTCCTTTGAAACGACCATCTTCCCGCATGTGTCGCAGTAATATGCCGGAATCCGGTGCCCCCACCACAGCTGACGGGAAATACACCAGTCATGCACATTTTCCATCCAGTTCATATAGGTCTTTGAGAACCGGTTTGGAATAAATTCAATCGTGCCGTCCTTGACAACGCGCATTGCTTCCTTTGCAAGTGGCTCCATTTTTACAAACCACTGTTCGCTTGTCAGGGGCTCTACGGTTGTGCCGCACCGATAACAGGCGCCTACATTGTGACTATGTGCCCGTGTTTTTACCAGCAGCCCTTCTCTATCCAGATCCTCTACCATAGCCTTTCTGGCCTCATAGCGATCCATGCCCTGATATTTGCAAGCATACGAAATTTTTGCGTCATCATCCATAACGCGGATTTGCGCAAGGTTATGCCGCATGCCGACCTCAAAGTCGTTCGGGTCATGCGCGGGGGTAATCTTTACCGCACCCGTTCCAAATTCCTTATCCACATATTCGTCTGCGATAATCGGGATTTCACGGCCGACAAGCGGGAGAATCAGTGTTTTACCGATTAAGTTTGCAAAGCGCTCGTCCGTTGGATTTACCGCCACGGCCGTATCGCCGAGCAGCGTTTCGGGACGCGTAGTTGCAATTTCCACAAAACCTTCCTCTCCCTTGATGGGATAGAGAATGTGCCAGAAATGCCCATCCTGCTCGCTATATTCCACCTCAGCATCCGAAAGCGCCGTGCGGCACTTCGGGCACCAGTTGATAATGCGGTTGCCCTTATAAATCAGACCTTTTTCGTACAGATTTACGAACACCTCGCGCACCGCGCGCGAGCAGCCTTCATCCATTGTAAAACGCTCTCTCGACCAGTCGCAGGAGCTGCCAAGGCTTTTGAGCTGGTTTATAATCCGATCGCCATACTGTTCCTTCCATTCCCAGACTCTTTTGAGGAACGCCTCGCGTCCTAAGTCATGACGCGTCAGCCCCTCCGTTTTCCGGAGATTTTCCTCAACCTTAATCTGGGTTGCAATACCGGCATGGTCCGTGCCCGGCACCCAAAGGGCACTATACCCTTGCATACGCCGGAAACGAATGAGAATATCCTGCAGCGTTTCGTCCAGTGCGTGTCCCATGTGCAGTTGCCCGGTTACATTCGGAGGCGGAATGACAATGCAGAACGGTTTTTTATTCTTGTCCGGCGTTGCCTTGAAGTAGCCGTTTTCCTGCCATTTAGTATATAGCTTTTTTTCTACCTTTTGCGGTTCATAGGTTTTATCAATGTTTCGCATGGTCCCATCCCTTTCTTATCGGCTGCTTCGCAGCGCATTTCTCGTAATTTTTCCGGAAGTCGTTTTCGGCAATTCCGTTACATACTCAATTTTACGCGGATATTTATAAGGCGCCGTCATTTTCTTTACATAGTTTTGCAGCTCCTTTGTCAGTTCCTCGGAAGGCGTCGCATCTGCAGCCGGCACTACAACGGCGCAGACAATCTGCCCGCGGATTTCGTCAGGTCGTCCCACAATCGCGCATTCCTTAACGGCCGGATGTGTATTTAAAATGCTCTCAATCTCGAACGGCCCGATGCGGTATCCCGAGCATTTAATCATATCGTCATTCCGCCCCACATACCAGAAATATCCATCTTCGTCCTCATAGGCAATGTCGCCCGTATGATAAATTCCATTTTCGACCGGGTTAATCTTTTCGCCATCCTGGAAATAATAGTCCAAAAGCCCGACCTGGTTTCCATCCGGCACGAAGATGACAACCTCGCCTTCTTCGCCCTTTTCGCAGCGGTTACCGTCCTTGTCAATCAGCGCAACATCGTATAGCGGAGACGGCTTTCCCATTGAAGCCGGCCGGATGTCCATCCATTGGAAGGAGCAGGTAATGGGGGTTCCTTCGCTCTGGCCGTATCCCTCATGGATAGAATGGCCGCAAAGATCATAAAACGCGCGGTTGACTTCGCCGCTCAGCGGCTCCCCTGCGGTTGCAAACCACTGAATGGATTCCAGGTGTTCCTTCCCAATGCCTGCCTTTAAAAGGAAGCGATACATCGTGGGGGGAATACAAAGGGAGGTGGGCTTAAATTCCTTCATGTGCTCCATAAGCTGCTCGGGGCTAAAGCGCACCGGGTCGTAGCCCAAAATGGCGCTGCCGCAAATCCATTGTCCGTAGATATTGCCCCAGCCGAATTTCGCCCAGCCGCTATCGGCCTGTGTCAGATGCAGCCCGTTATTCTGCACGCATTGCATATACTTTGCCGTCATAATATGCCCCAGAGGATATGTCCGGTTATGCACAGCCATCTTCGGATACCCTGTTGTACCGGAGGTGAAATAGAGGAGCATCTGGTCCGTATTCGTACCTTCGTCCGGTTCCTCATAAAGCGGATAGCTTTCATAGTCGCTATTAAAATGGGGATACCCCTCCACCGGCGTATCTCCGGCAAAAATTACCATGCACTTTGTCCGGAGGCTCGACACCTGCTGACAAACAAACTCATCCGAAAGGGCAATCACACATTTTGCATCGGCCTGCAAAAGGCGGTAATCAATATCTTTTGCCCGAAGCTGAATCGAGGCCGGAATCAAAACAGCACCAATCCGGTGCAGCGCCACCGCCACAATCCAGTATTCATACCGGCGGCGAAGAAGCGTCAGCACCTTGTCGCCGCGCTGGATTCCCATTTCCGTAAAATAGGAGGCCGCCTTTTTCGATAAAATCGAAATGTCCGAAAAGGTAAAGGTTTTGCTCTCTCCCTCGTCGTTACAGTATACCAGCGCGCGTTTTTCCGGTTCTTCGGCCGCCCACGCATCTACAACATCTCTTGCAAATTCAAATTTTTCCGGCACATCCAGATGGAAATTTTCTTTAAAATCCTCGTAGCTTTCAAATTCCGTCTGCGGTAAAAATCGCTTTAACAGCTCCATATATTTCTCCCTTTCTTCTTATGGGTTTATTCTGCTTCCTGTAAAAAACAAAAAAGCCATCCATCCCCATTAGGACGAATGACTCGTGGTACCACCTAACTTCGCTTGCCACTTTTATAGCAAGCCTCTGCCGACACCCTTGAGATGCCGTTTCCCATTTTACGGTTGGAATTTCCGTCGAAGTCTACTAAGAGAACGATTCTCCGTTCGGTCCGCAGCTCCAAGACTACTTCCCTGCCCTTCCGCCGAAGCGCTTCCACCATCCGCTTCTCTCTATAGGGTTCCACCGCAGGTACTCCTTCTCTTCATTGCCTTTTTCCATATTCATTTTTATTAAGTATACACAGTTTTCTGCCGTTTGTCAAGGGTTTTTGCAAAATAATTCTCGTTTTTTGGGAAAACTATGTATGGATAGAGCTGAAACAACATATTTACTAATTAAAAAGTTTATTCTTTGAGGTGCCATTATGCGAAAATCCGGCGTCTTTCTCCCCGTTTTTTCCCTTCCGTCCTCCTATGGAATCGGTGATTTTTCCAAAAGCGCGTATGTGTTTGTCGACTTTTTAAAGGCCGGCGGACAGTCTTTCTGGCAAATCCTTCCGCTGGGACCTACCGGCTACGGAAATTCGCCATATCAGACTTTTTCGGCATTCGCCGGAAATCCTTATATGATTAGCCTCGACGCCTTGCAGGCAGACGGCCTTTTAACGCGCGACGAATGCGCTTCCATAGACTTTGGGAACACCGTCTCGTGCATTGACTATGCTGCACTCTATCAAAACCGTATTCCGCTTCTGAAAAAAGCATTTTTGCGAAGCGATATCCCAAAAAAAGCTGCCTATAAAAACTTTTGCAACCGCCACGCGCCCTGGCTTTCGGATTTTTCCTTGTTTATGGCGCTAAAATCACATTTCGACGGCGCCCCTTGGCTTGATTGGGAGCAGAATATCCGAAATCGGACGCCTGCAAAAATAGCGGCGTACCGCACAAAACTCGATACGGAAATTCAGTTCTGGTGCTGGACACAGTTCGTCTTTTTTTCCCAATGGGAAAATCTCCGAACCTATATGCACCGGCAGGGCATCTCTGTAATTGGCGATGTGCCCATTTATGTTTCGCTGGACAGTAGCGACGCATGGGCAAATCCGTCGCTCTTTCAATTTGACGAAAGCAAGAATCCCATAGCGGTCTCCGGCTGTCCGCCGGATTCCTTTGCACCGAAAGGCCAGCGCTGGGGAAATCCATTATACGACTGGCCTCGACACCGGGAAAATGGCTTTAGCTGGTGGCTTTGGAGAATTCGACATAGCTATCTTTTGTATGACATCCTCCGCATCGACCATTTTCGCGGATTCTCCTCGTACTATTCTATTCCCTACGAAAAACCAGATGCCCGCACCGGCCATTGGGAAGCGGGGCCGGGAGAAGCATTTGTAAAGGCCGTAACCAATGTCTTTGACCGCGCGAATTTTATTGCCGAGGACCTTGGATTCATTACACCGCCGGTCCGTGCGCTCCTGAAAGAAAGTGGTTTTAAGGGCATGCAAGTGTTTCCTTTTTCCTTTTCCTCTGCGCCACCGCTTCTTCCCGCGGACTATCCGGCACACGCGGTTGCCTATCCTTCCACGCACGACACGCTCCCCATTTCCGCCTGGCTTTCGGAAGGCGGAGAGGAACGACGCGCCGCCGTCCGCACCGCTTTGCGCTGTGAAAAAACGCCGGATGTGCTTTTAAACCGGGCCATACTTTCCGCGTTGATGGCATCGCCCTCTTCTCTCTGCATTTTGCCCATGCAAGACCTTTTGGGCCTTTCGGCGCGCATCAACACGCCCGGCACGCTTTCCGGAAACTGGGAATGGCGCCTTTCCGATACGGAAAGCTACGCTCCCGCCCTTTCATATCTTTCTTCACTGACAAAAGAAAGCGGGCGTATATAAAAGGCTGTAGCAAAAGCTACAGCCTTTTTTGTGCTAGAGTGTAACAGCCATAACGGCTTTAATTGTGTGGAGCCGGTTTTCCGCCTCATCAAACACAATAGACTGTTCTCCCTCAAAAACCGCATCGGAAACTTCCATGTGCGTAAGCCCGAATTTTTCGTAAATATCCTTCCCAATCTTTGTTTCCAAATCATGAAAAGCCGGCAGGCAGTGCATAAAGCGGCAATCCTTTCCCGCATTTTCCATGATTGCTTCCGTTACGCTATACGGCGAAAGCATTTCAATTCTTTCTTTCCATACACTTTCCGCTTCGCCCATCGAGACCCAAACATCGGTGTAAATGACATCGGCGTTTTTCGTGGCCTCCATTGGATTTTCACAAAACGAGAGCGTCGCACCCGTTTCCTTGGCAATGGCCTCGCAAGTGGATATTAGCGCCTTGTCGGGGAAATAACTTTTCGGTGCTGCCGCCACAAAGTGCATTCCCATTTTTGCGCAGCCGACCATCAGAGAATTGCCCATGTTATATCGTGCATCGCCCATATACACCAGTTTTTTTCCACGGAGCGAGCCAAAATGCTCCTCAATCGTCAGAAAATCTGCCAGAATTTGTGTAGGATGAAATTCGTTTGTCAATCCGTTCCAGACAGGAACGCCCGCCCAGGTTGCCAGCTCCTCCACGATTTCCTGACCAAAGCCTCTGTATTCAATGCCGTCAAACATTCTGCCGAGCACCCGCGCCGTATCCCGGATGCTTTCCTTTTTTCCGATTTGCGAGCCGGACGGATCAAGATATACCGGATGTACGCCTAAATCCGCCGCCGCCACTTCAAATGCACAGCGCGTACGCGTGCTGGTCTTTTCAAAAACAAGGGCTACGCTTTTCCCTTCGTGCATTTTGTGCGGAATACCATTTTTCTTCTTTGCTTTAAGGTCCTTTGCCACCTCTAAAAGATAGGTGATTTCCTCCGGCGTATAATCGAGAAGCTTTAAAAAGCTCCTTCCCTTCCAGCTGTTTTTATCCATTCGAATCCTCCTTACAAGCTTGTTTTAGAATTTCGACCGCTTCAATGAGCGTTTCCATTGGGATATTCAGCGCCGGCAAAAGGCGAATCTTTTCCTTTGCCGTCAGGCACAAAAGGCCATTTTCCCGACATCTTGCCAGAACCTCTTTTGCAGGGCGCTTCGTCTTTATGCCCAGCATCAGGCCAAGGCCGCTTATCTCTTCAATTCCATCCGCACCCGAAAGTGTTTCCTTTATGTACCGGCTCTTTTCCTGCACCGATTCTAAAAGCGTTTCGTCCAGCCGCTCCAAAATTGAAATGGCGCCGGCACAGCTGACCGGATTGCCTCCAAAAGTGGAACCATGATCGCCAGGCACATATACATTTTCTGTCTTTTCGCCCAGTAGCGTTGCCCCAATCGGGAGTCCGCCGCCAAGCCCTTTCGCCGTTGTCACAATGTCCGGCTGAATCTCATACTGCATATACGCATACAGCGTACCGGTACGGCCGTTTCCGGTCTGCACCTCATCGACAATGAGGAGGACATCCTGCTTTGCACAAAGCCGAGCCGTCTCTTTCACGAATTCCTTATCCAGCGTTCGCACGCCGCCCTCGCCCTGCACACATTCCAGCATCACGGCCGCAAGCTTGTTTTCCTGAATTGCCTTTCGCATCGCCTCGATATCGTTTGCGGGGGTATGAATAAAGCCGGGAGTCAGCGGCAAAAATTTCGTGTGGAAAGTTTCCTGTCCCGTTGCCGCCAGCGTTGTAATCGTCCGCCCATGAAAGCTTTGTTCTAAAGTAAGAATCGTAAAATAATCGGCGCCCTTTTTCTCTGCAGCATATTTTCTTGCCACCTTAATGGCGCATTCGTTTGCCTCCGCGCCGGAATTGCCGAAGAAAACTTTTTTCATCCCCGTCCGCTCGCAAAGCATCTTGGCCAGAAGGGCGCACGGCTCTGTATAGTAAAGATTGGACGCGTGCTGCAAGCGGGTAAGCTGTCCGGTTACCGCCTTTATCCATTCCCCGTCTCCTACGCCAAAGGTGTTGACGGCAATCCCCGTTCCCATATCAATATATCCTTTCCCATCTGCATCCCAGAGGAAAGAGCCTTCTCCTCTTTCCAGCGTAACGGGAAAGCGGGCATAGGTGCCCGCCACATACTTCGCATCGATCTCCTGTATGCTTGCCATGTTTTTCCCTCCGTCTATTTCAGGCCGCGCACCATCGTGCCGGCGCCTTCGTTTGTCAGAATTTCCATCAGAATGGAGTGCGGTACGCGTCCATCCATAATCGTTACATTTTTTACGCCCTCAGAAATAGCTTCGATGCAGCAGTCCACCTTCGGAATCATGCCGCCCGAAATGATGCCTTCTTTTTTCAGCGTCTCCGCTTCCGCAATGCTCAACTCGGAAATCAAGGTATCCGGGTCTTCCTTATCTCGCAGAATGCCGGCAATATCCGTCATCATAATCAGCCGCTCCGCCCCGAGACTTCCTGCAATGTACGCCGCCGCCGTGTCGCCGTTTATATTATAGGTATTGCCGTTTTTATCACAGGCAACCGTTGAAATTACCGGAATATAGCCTTTTTCGAGAAGGTCTAACACCGGTTCAATATTAATTTTTGTGATACGGCCGACAAAGCCCAGCTTTTCATTTTTTACTTTCGCTTCAATGAGACGGCCGTCGATGCCGGAAATACCCATCGCCGTGCCGCCCTTCATTTCCAGAAGGTTTACGAGACTTTTATTTACCTTTCCGGCCAGCACCATTTGCACAATCTCAACGGTCTCCTGATCCGTTACCCGCAGCCCGTCCACAAACACAGCCTCTTTGCCGAGCCGGGTCATCGTTTCGCTGATTTCAGGCCCGCCGCCATGGACTAAAACGGTTTTCACGCCAATGAGAGAGAGAAGGACTATGTCTTCCATAACCTGCTCCTTCAGCTGCTCGTTTATCATTGCATTACCGCCATACTTAATGACCACAATTTTTCCGTTATATCTTTGTATGTACGGAAGTGCCTGTGTAAGCACCTCTGCCCGCTGGGCATTTGAAAAATGCTGCTCCATCGTCGTTTCTCCTCTCTATCAGGTTCTGTAGTCGCCGTTAATTTTTACATAATCATAAGTAAGGTCACAGCCCCAAGCCGTAGCCGCAAAGGCGCCGTCCCCGAGCGAAACCAAAATCTCGATTTCGCTTTCGAGCAGAATTTCCTTGGCCTTTTCCTCAGAAAAAGGAACACCGGCTCCGTTTTTGCATACCTTAATTTCGCCTTTTGCGGAACGGAAGGCTACATCCACACGGTCAACATCTACCTTTGCCCCGCTATACCCGATGGCACAAAGCACTCTTCCCCAGTTTGCATCCGCACCGAACATGGCCGCCTTTAAAAGGCTTGAACAAATCACGCTCTTGGCAACTGTTTTGGCCGTTTCTTCTTCCGCTGCGCCGGTTACCTTGCATTCTAAAAGCTTTGTTGCTCCCTCGCCATCTCCGGCAATCATGCGGCAAAGGCAAACGGTAATGGAATTCAGCGCTTTCATGAAGGCTCTGAAATCCTCTCCATCCTCAATGATTTCCGCATTTCCTGCCATGCCGTTTGCAAGCACGGTGACCATGTCGTTTGTCGAAGTGTCGCCGTCAATGCTGAGCATATTAAAGGTTTCTGCAATATCCGAGGAAAGTGCCTTTTGCAGCATCACAGACGAAATGGAAACATCGGTTGTAATAAAAACCAGCATCGTCGCCATATCGGGATGAATCATACCGCTTCCCTTGGCAATCCCACCGATATGGCACTCCTTACCTCCAACGGTAAAGGATACTGCAATTTCTTTAAGGATCGTATCGGTCGTCATAATTGCTTCGCCGGCTGCAGCGCTCCCGTCTTCGGAAAGGCCTTTTGCAAGCGCGGGAATGGCATCGATAATCGGCTCGATTGGAAGCGGCTGGCCGATGACGCCCGTGGAAGCAACCACGATGTCCTCGCTGGAAATGCCAAGTGCTTCTCCGGCCGCCTGACTCATTTTCTCGGCAATCTCTATGCCGTCCGCATTACAGGTGTTGGCGTTGCCGCTGTTGCAGATAATTGCCTGTGCCTTGCCATTAGAAAGGTGTGCCTTCGTGACTACAAGCGGCGCGCCCTTAACAAGATTTCTCGTATACACAGCCGCCGCCGTGCAAGGCACCTCACTATAGATAAACGCCAAATCCTTCTTGCTTTTGTTTTTACGGATTCCACAATGCAATCCGTTTGCCGAAAATCCCTTTGCGGCGCAAACACCGCCGTTTATAATTTCCATATCTTTATCCTTTCTAACCTAAAGCACAAGGCCTTCTGTTTCTGCCGCGCCAAGCGCAATGTTCATATTCTGAATTGCCGCACCGGACGCCCCTTTGCCGAGATTATCAAAGCGTGCTATCAGTACCATACGCTCTGCATTCCCGCAAACTGTGATTTCCATTGTGTCCTTTCCGGAAAAAGCCGCTGCCGACAAGAACCCGTCTTCGTCTGCCGTCTCCCGGAAGGAAACAACCGGGCCTTTATATGTATTTGCATATAGTTCGGTGATATCCCGGATTGTCCCTCTTATATCCGCTTTTGTCAACGGCACCGAAACCTCCATACCGCTATAAAAATCTGCTACTACAGGCAAGAAAACCGGTGGATCCAAAAGCCCGCATATTTTTGCCATCTCCGGCAGATGCTTATGTGTCTGCAAAAGGCCATACTGCCTTGGTGCAGAAAGAAGCGGGTTTCGCGCTTCCGCTTCATATTCGGCAATCATTTTTTTGCCGCCGCCGGAATAGCCGGTAAGCGAAAAACAGGTAAGCCTCGTCTCCGGCCGGATAAGGCCGGCTGCTACAAGCGGCCAGACGAGCGCAACAAAACCGCTCGCGTGACAGCCCGGATTTGCAATTCGTTTCGATTGGCGGATTTTCTCCCGAAGGTCTCCCAATTCCGGAAAACCATAGGTCCACGCAGGACTGGTTCGGTGTGCGGTCGAGGTGTCAATCAGCACCGTGTCCGGATTTTCCAAAAGAGATGCGCTTTCTATTGCCGCCGCATCCGGAAGGCAAAGAAACACAACATCTGCAGCATTGATTGCTTCCTTTCGCGCCCCGACATCCTTCCGAAGTTCTTCGGAAAGCCGGATAAGCGTAAGATCAGACCTTTTTTCCAGTCTTTCATAAATGCGGAGCCCTGTTGTACCTGCGCTCCCATCGATAAACACCGTTGCCATATATTTTCCCTTTCCAAAATGAATAAATTTTCTCATCTTCTGCATATTATACTCGCTTCGAGGCGATTTGTCAAGGGATTTTGTAGAATATTTATTCATTTTTTATTATTTTTATGCGTTATCTTGTATAAATGCCCGCATTTCTGCTTCGGCCGCCAGTACCTCCGCTTCAAATTCCGTGGCAGAAACGCGTTGTGTGCCATGACCGAACACGATAATTTGCTCGAGCCTGTCTGCCGTTGCAACACGCACACGATAGTGTTTTACAAGCTCCTTTGTCGTTTTTTCAATATAAGCATCCGCCGTTTCTGCTTCTTTTGTATACACTACGCTGATGCCACAAACCGTTTCAATTTCCCGTACGCTCCCGGGCACGCGATACGCGTCAAACACCACGATGACCCGGTTTTTCCGCATGGCCTGATAATTGCAAAGCCTCTGAATCAAAAGGCTCCGTGCCGTTTCAAGGCTCTCCTTTGCGATGGCCGAAAGCGCTTCCCATGCAAAAATAATGTTATAGCCATCTACCAGAAGATAAGTAGGCCCTGTGGGAACAGGACTTGCCTGATACGGTTTTTCCACCTTCGGCATCCGCGCTGCACCGGGCGTACGCTGGCGGATTTTTCCGTAAGTGCGCTCATAAATAGCCAGAAGCGTTTCGTCATCGGCCGCTCCTTTTTGATATTGTCTTGGCCGAGGCGCTTCGTCCGTGGTTTCTTTTTTCTGTGCCATTGTCGGAAGGTGCATGTAATTCGGTACTTCATTCCAGCGGACAAGTACGCCTGCACCATGTGCGCAGAAAACGGAATCCGCTGTGTTTTCCACATCCCCTTCTGCATCATACGCCCGCTTTGCGATGACTTCTTCCGCGTTCGGGCATACATCATAGCCGTCAAATGTACAGGAAAGGCGCCCGTGTCCGCGGGTATACTCCATCATCTGACTCTGATACGCACGCATGCTGGAAACGGGCGCTCTACCGGTAATTTTCGCCTCTGTTTCCAGAATTTCCGGTGCCGCAAACACAGCTCCCATCCGCTGTAAATCCGTCATTGCGCGGCCGACTGCCGAAGAAGGAATTTCCAGCACAAAGGCGTACCACGGCTCCAAAAGGATGCTTTCAGCCTGCATCAGCCCCTGTCGTACTGCCCGATAAGTGGCCTGTCGGAAATCGCCGCCTTCTGTATGCTTGATATGGGCACGGCCGGCTACCAGCGTAATTTTCATATCGGTAATCGGCGCGCCGGTCAAAACGCCAAGATGTGTTTTTTCCGCCAGATGCGTTAATACGAGCTGCTGCCAATTTCCGGCCAGTTCATCTGTGCTGCAGTTCGTTTCAAATAGAAGGCCCTTCCCACGCGGCAGCGGCTCCAAAAGAAGATGGACCTCGGCGTAATGCCTAAGCGGTTCAAAGTGTCCCACTCCCTCGACAGGCCCCATAATTGTTTCTTTATATAAAATACTTCCCGCATCGAACGAAACGGAAATGCCAAACCGTTCCCTTAAAATTTCTTTCAGGATTTCAAGCTGCACTTCGCCCATCACCTGCACATCAATTTTGGAAAGCTGCGGGCGGAAGACGACATGAAGCTCCGTTTCCTCTTCCTCCAGTTTTCGCAAAATGGCCAGCGCTGAAAGCGCGTCTACCCCTTCGGGCAAGACGACCGAATAGGTTAAAACGGGAACTGAGAGAAGCGCCTCGTCCGTTATCGCCGCGCCAAGTCCCTCGCCGGGATAGGTCCCCTCAAGGCCAGGCACCGCACAAACGCTGCCCGCCTCGGCTGCAAGAACCGATTCAAATTTCTGTCCGGAATAGATGCGGATTTCATTGACCTTTTGCGTCCAGTCTTTTCCTTTTAAGATTGTCTTCACCGGCAGGTTGCCGCCGGTAATTTTTAAATAGGTCAGGCGCTGTCCCTTTTCATCCTCGGCAATTTTAAACACCTTCGCTCCAAAGGAGGTGGAGCGCTCTATTTTCTTTGTATACCGGCAAAGCGCATCGAAAAAATCCTCTACGCCTTCGTGCTTCAGCGCCGAGCCAAAGTAAACCGGGAACAGCTTCCGTGCGAAGATAGCGTCGCAAAGTAAGCTATCCGAAAGCGTCCCCATTTCCAAATAGGCGTCTAAAAGCGGCGCATCCTGCACTGCGGCCTGCTCGCAGAAAGCTGCATCCTGCTCAGAAAACGAAAGACACCCTTCGTCCAGCTGCGTTCGAAGTGCTTCTAAAAGCGTTTTACGGTCAGCCGTGGGCAAATCCATTTTATTCACAAACAGAAAGGTCGGCACCTGATAGTGCTTCAAAAGCTTCCAGAGCGTTTCCGTATGGCTCTGCAGGCCGTCCGCACCACTAATGACTAAAACTGCGTAGTCCAGCACGCGCAGGGTTCGCTCCATCTCCGCCGAAAAATCGACATGGCCGGGCGTGTCGAGCAGCGTAAAGGAAACCGTATCCGTTTCGAGCATGGCCTGCTTGGAAAATACAGTAATGCCTCGCGCGCGCTCCACAGTTTCCGTATCTAAAAACGCATTCCCATGGTCAACCCTTCCCATTTTCCGTATTGCGCCGGCCGCATACAAAAGCCCTTCGGAAAGGGTTGTTTTGCCGGCATCCACATGCGCTAAAATACCTAAAACCAATCGTTTCATCTGTTCTCCGTTCTGCTTTTTGTAAAAAGCCACCTCTTGCCGCAAGGCAAAAGTTTCTTACTGAGTAGTTTACCATTTTTGCCTCTTTTTGTCAAGGACGGCGTCTCGCGAAGCCCTTGTTTTACGCACTTTTTAAAAAACTTTCCCCATTTTCAAAAAAAAAGCTTGACATGCGCAATATTTTTATGTATACTATCTGTATTAGAACACATAGTACAGTTTGGAGGGAATTCCATGCTAACGCTGGATTACAAAGATAGCCGCAGTCTCCATGAGCAAATTGAAGACGGAATCCGCGCCCTGATTATGAAAAAGGTGCTGGAGGCCGACGCGCAGCTCCCCTCGGTGCGAGAGCTTTCCGTCAGCCTTACTGTAAATCCCAATACCGTGCAAAAGGCCTATAAGCAGCTCGAACAAGACGGATACATTTATAGCGTCCGCGGAAAAGGAAGCTTCGTCGCACCGGCCTCGCATAGTAAGGATAAGCAAAAAACCGATGCACTTTACGAGGAACTTTCAGCCTGTGTGCGGGCCCTTTTGTATTTGGGCGAATCAGAAACACAAATTGAGAATGTTTTTAAGCTAGTAAAGGAGGAATTTTCATGATTCAAGTTACAGAAGTCTGTAAGTCTTTCGACACACTTGCCGTACTGCAATCCACCTCTCTGCATGTGCGAAAAGGTACGATTTACGGCCTTGTCGGGCCGAATGGCGCTGGAAAAACTACGCTGATTAACCACATTTGTGGCGTTATGCAGCCGGAAAGCGGTACAGTCCAAATAGACGGCGCTCCCATATTTGAAAACGCGGCTGTAAAGCAAAAGGTTTTTCACATTTCCGATGACTGGTTTTATTTCAGCACCTACACAATCAAAGAGATGGCAGCATTTTACCGAAAGATGTACCCGGCTTTTCAGCAGACGCGTTATGAAACGCTCAAAGAAGTGTTCCGCCTTGATGAAAAGCGGCAAATCCGCAGGCTTTCCAAAGGACAGAAAAAGCAAGTCGCCTTTTGGCTCGCCCTTTCCGCTATGCCGGAGGTTTTAATTCTGGATGAGCCGCTGGATGGGCTTGACCCTGTCATGCGGAAGCAGGTTCTAGGCCTTGTGATTGCCGATGTAGCCGACCGGGAACTGACGGTTTTAGTATCCTCTCACAATCTCCGGGAGCTGGAGGATATATGCGATTGGGTAGGAATTTTGCACGAGGGCAGGCTCATTTTAGAAAAGCCTCTGGATGTGGTAAAAGGCACCGTCTGTAAATATCAGCTCGCCTATAAGACGGATAAAACAGCCTTTCTAGAAAAAACAGAGGGACTTTTGCATCTTTCGCAAATCGGCTCGGTGTATAATGTGATTGTCAAGGGAGAGCCGGCCGAAATCACCGCTCGTTTTTCCGAAGAAAATCCTATCCTTTTAGAGCGGGTCAGTCTGACCCTGGAAGAGGTATTTATTTATGAATTGGGAGGTTTGGGATATGACCTTAAAAACATCATCTTTTAATAAGGGCCTTTATGTTTCCACCATCAAGCGCTTTGCACCGGGTGCACTTTTATACTTTGTGCTTCTCTTCGTTTCTACGGGACTGGCGCTCTTTTTAGATGTCGGCTATTCGCTCTCCGAGGACCCGGCTGCCTATTTTCGCTCCCACCCGCTCATCCTAGAGGGAACATATTTCTTTTTCCCCATTATGCTCGCAATGGTAGTGCCCAGCATTAGCGCGCTTTTAGTCTTTCGTTTTCTACATACAAAAAAACAGGCCATCTTCATGGGTAGCTTGCCTATCACAAGAGGTGCCGCATTCTTCTCATCGTTTCTTGCAGGCTTTACGCTGATGCTCATGCCGGTGCTTCTCAATGGCGGTCTTCTAATGCTCTTCTCCCTTTGTGGCTATAGCGCTTATTTTACCATCACGGATTGCCTCCTTTGGATTTCGTATAACGCGCTTTGTATTTTTCTTCTCTATTCGTGCGCCACTTTCTCGGCTACGCTCTGCGGAAACGGTTTTGCGGCCGTGGGTATCAACATTTTGCTCCATGCCTTTTTATCCATTGCCGCTGAAACGCTCGGCGTTTTGGCCGGAGCCTTCCTCTACGGCTATGCGGATGCACACTCCGTTTTATCCGGTCTATCCACCAAAAACTTTATCTATTTCGCCTTGCAGCTTGCGAATTCTCCGGGTGCGGAAACGCTATCTGAAGCGCCACTGGTTCTCTACCTGCTCGCTGCCATTTTGCTATATGTCGTCTCTTACTCGCTCGCGCTGCGCCGCCGGCCGGAAACAGCGGGTGATGTTGCCGCCTTTCGCGTTTTACGCCCCATCTTCAAGTACATCATCACCTTTTTGGCCACGCTCTTTGGCTTTGCCATTTTTGCCTCGTATATGGAAGAAAGTGTTGCCGCGTTTGCAGTAATTTTGGTGCTCATCAGCCTCATTGTCTACGCGGCATGCGAAATGGTTTTAAGGAAAACGACGCGCGTCCTATATGCCTGGAAAGGCTATGCGGGCTTTGCCGCCATATTCCTGGGTCTCGTGCTCTTTTTGTCCCAGACGACCTTTTTCGGCTATGAAACCCGCGTGCCGGAAAAAAGCGAGGTGGCGGCTGTAGCCGTTTATAACTACTACCGCACCGATGAAGAACCCTTCGTCTCTGATGCGGCCGCCCTTGACCAGGCGCTCACCCTACATAAAACGCTCATATCGCCAGAATACGGGCGCCCGCATCTGGCGGGCAGCCGCTTTTCTCCGGACGAAACCCGCCTGCATCTGAAATATAAGCTTCAAAACGGCAAAATTCTGCATCGCATCTATTCTCTTCCTCGCGCCGCGTGCACAAGTATCATGAACACATTCTACGAAATTCCGGCTTTCAAAATGAAAAATGAGCTGGTCTTTACGGACAAGCGTACCGTTTTGAGCGCCACCTTAAATGGGGATATACCGATACAAAACCACGATGCGCTCCTTCTGGCGCTGCAAGCAGATGTCATGGCTCTTCCCTATGAGAAACTGTATCCTTACAGGGAAAAACCAACTCTTTCAGAAAACACTTACACCATACATATTGAGTTCCGCGTTCCTTTAGACAACTCGGATACGCTCCGGTATCGTTCTCCCATCCTTCGTACGCTTTACCTTGAAATCACAAGTAATTATGAACATACCTTGCGTTTCCTGAAAGACAGCGGATACATACCTTCTGCATAAAAGAGCCCCGGCGACTTTTGTCGCCGGGCACTATTTTTCTACGCTTCGGTCCGGAACAGTTTTCGTATCCGCCGGGTATTTCCCTGCATATCTCCGAGATAGAAGGAAATGAGAAATCCGAAAAGCACGAGTACAAACGCAAGTGCCCCATCTCCAATCGAAGAGAGCGCACAAGCCGATGTTAAAATTCGCGGAATAATTGATAAGAACAATCCAAAAATCAAAGAAAAGGTTCCGGTATAGAACCGCTTCAGCAAAATATACATACCGCCCGAAATCAAAACGGCACCAAGTGCAAGCCCCAGCCCCGCCGGCAGCAAAATCTGCAAATTCACATTTGCCAAAGCCCCCACATAAAGCTCATAAAGCCCAAGGGCTGACAAAATCACGGCACTGTCCACCCCCGGCACAATGGAAGAGCCGGCCACGGCAACGCCGAGCAGAACCGACTGCCATCTGCTTGCCTCTTGTACGACAGGGAACCAGCTGGCATTGCCAAAAAAAAGCAAAACGCCCAAGATAGTGGCTGCGGCCACCACCGCATAATACTTTTTGTGAAAGCCGCGTTTTCGAACTTCTTTATAAAAGAGCGGAATCGTGCCCAAAACCAGCCCGAGGAAAAGATAACGCGTTACAAACTCATGCCACAAAAGCATATATTCCACAAACTTGCTGAAAAGAAGAACGCCCACGCCGAAGCCCAAAACCAAAGGCACTAAAAACAAAATATTCTTTTTAAAGTTTTTGAAAAGCGTCCCCACGGCGCCGATGACCTTTTCGTAAAGCCCCAGAATGATGAGTAGCACGCTGCCACTCAGCCCCGGTGCCACGCCGCCGATACCGACTACAACGCCTTTTAGAAAATTTACGATATACTTCATGTTTTCCCTCTTTCGCACTAACCGCCGTTCCTTGTTTTTTCCTGCATAATAAGATTATACATGCTTTTCAAAACTTTTTCAATGCTTTTTCCATATTTTTTAAGGAAATCTGCAGAGGGAATCCTGCACCTATGCCGCGCATTTCGCGCAGGGTGTAAGTCCATTTTCATTTGCTTCTTCCATCGAAATCGGATAGCTGTTTTTTCCGCCGCATTCGGCATCCAAATGATATCGTTTTCCAGACGGCGTTCGGTAAACGACATTCCCTTGGGCCGGTTCTGTTCCCGCTTCGTCCGTAGTGACCAGCCAGCTTTTTCCTGTCGCATAGTCAATTCCAATCCGAGGCTGGACATTGTAGCAGTACACACAAAAGGAAATGCCTCTCCCTTCGTCTTCTACGGAATATGCTTCCATCAAAACGCCGTCCGCCACTAAATTATCTCCGGAAAATACCGGCGTTACGCGATACATGACCTGGTTTCCGGTAGCCTCGATATAGGCATCCACCTGATTTTCAAACGGAAGCATCCCTTCTACATTTAAAAACCGCGTGCCTGTAATCAAATTCCGCTCGTTTGCGTTTTCGCCGCAAAGCTGGAAGCCGATTAAATGGCAACGATTGTATAAATATTTCCCCGGCACCTCCGCATAGGTTGCATTCTGCCAGCCTGTCGGCGTTACCTCGCTCAGGCTTTCCCGTTCTCCGGTTGGCATAGTATCTTTGGAAAGGGAAGCAAATGCAATCTCGCACCTGCCCCTTTTGTCAAGCGTTCCGTAAAATTCAAAAGAGCCGTTTATGATTTCATACGGTTTAAAGAAAGGCTTGTTTTGATTAACCTCGACAAAGGCATTGCCGGAATAGACGGGGAGCATGCGGGAGAGGGCCTCTTGTTCCGCTTCGTCAAATTCGTTTCGTATAATGGTTACAGTTTTCGTATCGTCTTCCCATGCGACGCCTAGGTTAAATCCTTCCGCGATAAAACGGATGGGCAGCATCGTTCGGTCCTGGAGAATCGTTGGCGGCACCGAAAGCCACTGCGGCTCGCCGTTCAAATACGCTGTATTCCGGTGAATGCCTAGCCTGATTTCGTTCTCCTCCAAAATCAGAATAACCGTCTTTGTTGCTTCTTCCCATATCACCTTGCCGTCAAATGCCTCAATAATTGCGCGTATCGGGACAAGGGTTCTGCCGTCTATTATCACCGGCTCGGTGCCTCTGCCTGCATCAATCTCCTCACGCATATCGTTTATCTGCATCACAGGGTTCCCGATTTGCAGCCGCACGATAACATCGCCCGTCTGCGCAAACGCAGCAACCTGCCAACACCATAAGAAAATACACAAAGGCGCTAAAATCCTTGCATGCTTTTTCAACAGGCTCGCCCTCCTTTTTATAACATCTGCCTTGTAGCCTGTATTTTATCATAGCATGGGTGCTTTCGTCAATACATAAAGTGTCTGTAGCCTTACCATTCTAAAACGATGCTTGTTTACTGATAAATCTGAATTTTGCAGCGCCGTCTTCCGCATAGGTATCCAAAACGAACTCTATATCGCATTCTTCCGCAATCGCCTTATAAAGCGTTCTGGTTTCTTCGATGTAATACGGAGAAGGCGCCTGGTTTAAAGACTTCATATATGCTATCACAGGGCACTTTTCTATTGTTACCGAAAGAATATTGCCGGAAAGCTCTGTATGCAGAACTTCGGAAGCTTCTTCCACTTTATACATTTTTTTCAGCCATTCTTTTATGGAAACAAGACCGCCTTTTCCAATGCCACCGGCATGACGCCGAGCGGATATAGGAATTCGAGATAATATGTCAACATCAAAAAAAGCCCTTTAAAAGGGCTTTTTTTCAAGGATTATAAAAGTTTGGCGCCGCTATCCTTATCGCAATACAAAGCGGCATGCTTATGCCGACGCATAATGGTTGCAGGCACCGCTTCATTTATCTCGCTATTCACCGTTTTATACACCGCTTCTGCCTTCGTAGCCGCCGGAACTGTACAGAAAAGATAATCGGCATACATAAGCGTTGTTATCGTGAGCGTGAGCGCAAATTCGGGAACATCGGCAAGCCTTGCAAAACAGCCGTCATTAACCTGTTGCCGCCGGCAAACTGCATCCAGCGCAACCTTTTTGATGATTTTTTTATCGTTAAAATCCGCTACCGGCGGATCGTTGAACGCAATATGGCCGTTTTCGCCAATCCCAAGGCAAACGATGTCAATGGGATTTTCTTTAATCAGTTTTGTGTAGCGAAGACAAGTTTCTTCTGGCGTTTCATCCTCTGCGTATATATAGTGAACGCTTTTAAACGGAAGCTTACTGAAGATTCTGTCCTTTAAAAAATTACCAAATCCTTGCGGCGCATCTTTAGATAGGCCTATATATTCGTCCATGTGAAATGCGTTCACGCGATTCCACGCAATGTCCTCTGCCGCAACAAGGGTTGCAAGCGTTTCGTTCTGCGATGGTGCTGCAGCAAAAATTATATTCACTTCCTCTTTCTCCAGAAGAAGCTTCCTTATGCACTCCGCCGCATCGATACCCGCTTTTTTCCCCATTTCGGCTCTCGTTTCAAATACCATTACCTTTAGATTGTCTTTTTTTAATTCTTTTAACATTCTTTCTTCTCCTTTTTATCAAGCAAAAACATAATCATATTCATCAATAGATATTTTTACCGGCAGACCAAGCCTTGCAGATTCTCTTGCTTTCAGGCACATAAGCGTTGCTCTTGCGCCATCTAACACATCACACGGAGATGGTGCGTCAAGCAGAATACAATCAATGAATTTATCCAGCATATTATAGTGCCCCTTGTTGACTTCCGAACGCGCCAAAATTGTTGCATCCGTATTTACTCGGTTGCGCTCACGCATTTTATTTATGTAAAGATTGGTTCCCTCTCCATCACAGATTTCCGGATACGGATCTTCCAATACTTCCTGATACGCTTTTGTCACCCTTTCCGGCGCATAGTGTTCCTGCACATACTGAAGATTTGCATTCTCCAAATCACAACACCATTTGACTCGAATACGGGGATTGGAAAACGCATGTTTCAGGTGTTGGTCCCGCGCGATATGCCCGCAGCCAATAAATCCAATTGTTGCTTTTTTCATGATAATCATCCTCCTTCAAACTGTAGTATAATGGATACAGCTCGAAAAAGCTTTAGAAAATAACAACTTATTTTTGTAAAATATATTTTTTTGTCGGCTCCCCCGGCGTACATCCGTGTTTTGTACCAAAATAAAAAGGGAATGCTTTCATTACTCGTGAAAGCATTCCCTTTTTATCGGAAATGAATATCGTCCCGTATCTGTTTAGGCTTATTCCCACTCTAACATCACTTTTGTTTTAGTGTTTATTCTATTTATTTTCAGTGGCTTTGATGTTGTAATATGTATTCGAATACACCTATTTTACACATTACACAACGATAGTGTTGTCAAAAGTGTTGTCAAAAAATTATTTATTTAATAATATGTTCTTCTGTTCATCAAATTCTTCTTGTGATAAAACTCCCATATCAAGAAGTTGCTTTAATTTCAACAATTCGTCAGCAACAGATACATTGCTGTTATTTGATGAAACTTGTGCGGTTCCACCCTTTTTAACAGCATCCACACGGGACTTTACATAGTCAGCAACTTCCATCATTTTTCCATTTGAGATTACAGTTTCATCAAATGTAAAAGAGTTTTCCGCAAAGAAATTGCTACTCTTATTGTTTCCGTTGCTTGATGCAGTTTCTAACTGCAAGTAGCCAATTGCAAATTGTGATTTTTTAAATTGAACACCTATACAATCTGAATAATATATAGTTTTTTCTCCGTCTGTCGCATTATGTGTAAGTAATGAACCCAAAGTTACTTTTGTGGTTATAACAACCTTATCTGTGTAAATATCAATGTGTCTTCCTCTTACACCATCAATTGTGTAAACTAAATCTTGGTTTTCAAAAGGACCTATATTGGCATTCACACCATTTGATTTTTCATCGTTTGTTTCAGCAGAATAATTACCTGTTCTTTTTGCAACTTTATCTTGATAATCATTTAAGTATTTTTGGATTTCTTCATTTACTTTTTCATTATAGTTTTTGGTACTGTATTCTAAAATTCTTTTCTTTATAGCATTAAATTCTTCAAAATTATCCACGCTATACAATGATATAAAATCTGATTTTATTCGTTCTACACAACCATAGCATAAAACATAGTCATCAGCTATAGAAAGGTAACTGTTTGAAAAAACACCTATCTTTTTACCACATTGCGCACATACTTGAGCCATATCTTTTCCCCCTTTATATGAAATATCAAAAAGTGTTGTCAAAAGTGTTGTCAAAAA
>JAZSDW010000029.1:0-7788 GCA_045531355.1 Clostridia bacterium
CCATGTCGCTTGCGGTAACGCCTTCCTTAAGGCTCGTAACAAATAGAATGACATCGGCCGTGTCTATGGCAAGTTCAACCTGTAGGCGCATTTCCCTAAGGATAATATCCTTGCCGGCCGGCTCAATGCCGCCGGTATCCACGACGGAAAAACTGCGGCTGAACCATTCTGCATCCGCATAAATGCGGTCACGCGTGATGCCTGGCGTATCCTCTACAATGGAGAGGCGTTTGCCAATCAGTTTATTAAAGAGCGTGGATTTACCTACATTGGGGCGGCCGATGACCGCGAGAATCGGTTTTGTCATATTGATTCATCCTTTCTAAACGCATCCCAAAGTGCATACCCATTACACGCCACGGGAATGACAGGCGTTTGCAGCACATCCGAAAGCTGGGAAACGGTCATA
The DNA here is from genome assembly GCA_045531355.1 of Clostridia bacterium. Taxonomy (GTDB): domain Bacteria; phylum Bacillota; class Clostridia; order UMGS1883; family UMGS1540; genus SIG447. Next base: position 410 of record JAZSDW010000029.1, read on the forward strand.
TCATCCAAAAACACCTCAGTGCCGCTTCGAAGCATGACCTCGGGGATATAAAGGGCAGTCCCTAAAGGTTTTTCGGCAAGCTGCGCGGCGAGATCCTGGCCGGTAAGAAGGCCGGAAACGGTAATTTTTTCACCAAAAAAATGATTTTGAACGCAATATACCGCGATGTTGAGCTCCGGGAATTTTTCCATTGCAAGTGTTGCCAGACTTTGCATGTGGTCATAGGCGGCAACGCCGGTGGCTACCGAAATATGCCGCGCGGCGGCGTAGGGGGCTTTTGCCATTGCATCTGTAAATTCATCGGTCTGACTCCGTAAAAGGCCCACGCCGTTTTCAATCTGCGCATAGCCCTCGTAGCATTCGCTTTCCGGAATAGGCTGGCCGGATAAGAGATAAAACTCATCCGCGGCATAAATGAAACGCGTTCCAATAGAGGATAAAAGCTTTTTCTGCCATTTGGATACGGTTAACAACACCTCGTTTGCCGTTTCCTTTGTAAAGCCGGAAATGGCGGGCAGCCCTAACGCTTCCCGGTAGCGCGTAATGCCGACCGGAACGACGGAAACACTCGTCATATGCGGCGAAAGCGCGGATAAATCTTCGATTGTTTTTTCGAGAGCCGCACCATCGTTTATGCCGGGCACCAGCACAATCTGTCCATTCATCTGTATACCGGCTTTATAAAAGCGATCCATATAGCGAAGAACGCGGCCGGCGTGACGATTGGAAAGCATTTTGCAGCGTAGGGCCGGATCGGTGGTGTGCACCGAAATGTTGATGGGGGAAAGACGCATGCGGATAATTTTTTCGACATCGGCATCTTTTAAATTCGTAAGTGTTATGTAATTCCCTGTTAAAAAGGAAAGCCGCGCGTCATCATCTTTAAAATACAGGGTTTCTCGCATGCCGGGCGGAAGCTGATCGATAAAACAAAACATACAGCGATTGTGACAACGCTTTGCGCCGCCGAAGAGTGCGCTTTCAAACTGAATCCCAAGGTCAGGACTTTCCGGCTCCTCAATTGAAATCATTTCACGCGTACCGTCTTTTTTTAAAACAGAGAGCGTTACCAGATCGCAAAGCGCGCGGAAACGAAAATCCAACTCGTCCTCCGGCTTCTTTCCATTAACTTTTTCAATGACATCGCCCGGCACAATACCTGCGGCAGCTGCATCAGAGTCCGGGGCGACTGCATACACAATGGCCTTCATCGGTTTCTCTCCTTTATGGCTCTGTCCATATTGCGGGCGGCATCCCGCGCGGCGGCCGAATCCCGCTTGTCGTACAGTTTTTTACCCTTGCAAAGGCCAAGCAAAAGCTTCACATTTGAACCGTTCCAATGTAAATCCAGCGGAATGAGGGCATAACCGGCCTGCATGACTTGCGCGTGAAGGCGGCGAATTTCCTTTTTATGAAGGAGAAGCTTACGCTCGCGAAGCGGATCTTTATTAAAAATGTTTCCCTGCTCATAGGGACTTACATGCATGCCTAAGACAAACATTTCGCCATCACGCACCGTTGCATAGGAATCCTTTAGAGAAACATTGCCGCCGCGAATAGATTTTACCTCAGTGCCGGAAAGCGAAATACCGGCTTCCACGGTTTCCTCCACGAAAAAATCGTGGCGGGCTTTTTTATTTTGTGCAATTATTTTTTCCATCAGCTATGGCCTCCTTCAGCATAAAATCCATGCGGGAAAGTGCACTGTCAACACGAACAAGCTGCACCCTAACGCGATCGCCAAGCCGATACACGCGTCCGGATTGCTTCCCGGACAGGGTGAGCGTCTTTTCATTAAAAATATAGTAGTCATCCTCTAGGTCCTTTACATGCACAAGGCCTTCGCAAAGGTTTGGAAGCGTGACGAAAAATCCAAACTCCAATACAGAGGCAATGATGCCGGTAAACTCTGCACCAATTTGCCCTTCCATATAGCGGCACATGAGATATTTTACAGCTTCGCGTTCTGCTTCTGCCGCGGCCTCCTCACGCGTAGAAGAGAAGGCTGCCGTCCGCCGCGCGATCGAAGAGAAACGCGAAACATCCTTTCCTTTTAAAAGTGCCTTTACAATTCGATGGCACAAAAGATCCGGATAGCGGCGAATGGGGGAGGTGAAATGACAATAATCGGAAAGAGCGAGGCCAAAATGCCCCTCGTTTTCATGACTATAACGGGCTTTCATCATCGCGCGGAGAAGCAGATTGGAAACCACATATTTTTTTGTTTCATCCTCAATTTCTTCTAAAAGCGCCGTTGCCTTTTTGCCGGAAAATTTCCCGGGGAGAGAAAGGCCAAAGGAGGAGAGAGCATCTCGGAGCGACAGAAGCTTTTCAGCATCCGGCGCTTGGTGCACACGATAAACAAAAGGCGCCCCGCGGCGAAACATAAAGTCGGCGAGTACACGGTTGCAAAGCACCATACATTCTTCAATCATCTGGTTGGCAATTCCGTCCTCACGGCGGACAATATCACTAACTTGCCCATGCGCGCCCATGATAAGATTCGGTTCCGGCAAATGCAAATCAAGGCTCCCCTTTTCTGCGCGGTTTTGCTTTAAAATGCGGCAAAGTTTTTCTAGAAGCTGCAGAGCAGGAAAGGCGGGGGCAAACGAAGAAGACGGTATTTTCGAAAGAAGCGCCTCTGAAACCTCTTCATAAACCAAACGAAAATCGGAACGAATTACCGCCTCGCAAATGGAAACGCCGATAATGTCTCCCCGGTGGGAGAGGTCAATCGTTGTAGTCAGAGTAAGTCGGTCTACGCCGGGATTTAAACTGCAAATTCCGTTTGAAAGCGAGGGTGGCAGCATGGGAATGCACAGGTTTGGAAAATAACAGCTTGTCCCGCGTGCAAATGCTTCTATATCAATAGCATCCTTTTGTTTTACATAATGCGAAACATCCGCAATATGCACATACAAGCGGAAGCCGAATTTCGTCTCTTCGATGGAGATTGCATCATCAAAGTCGCGCGCATCCTTGCCGTCTATGGTGAAGGTTAAAAGCGAACGAAAATCCGTCCGGCCCCGGACCGAGCGCACGGCAGAAGGCAGGACAGAAGCTGCCTCGATAGCGGCGGATGGAAACTGAAGCGGGAAACCATGTGCTTTTAAAATACCGGAAAGTACAGCCTCGTCGGACAAAGCTTTTCTTACATGGTACCGCCCTTTGTGCGCCTCAATCTGTCCGCTTTGATAGAGTTCTTCTAAAATGAGGCGTAGCTCCGCCCGGTCTTTCTTCGGGACATCGATAATGGCGGCAATTTCATCTTCAGAAAGAGGCACCGAGGCCTGCTCTTTTAAAAAAGCGTATACTTTTTCCTTCCTGTTCAAACACAACCTCCTGAAATTACAGAGGCTGTCGCATTTGCCGCAGAATGATATGCACTCTGCATGGGATGCGACAGCCTGCGCTTTCTTTGCTTGTGAAGCATTTATTTAAATACGACTGCAAGCACAACAGAGAGAATAATAAAGAGTACAGCCAAAATAGCGGTCCACTTTTCCAGAATCCCGTTGAGCGTTCTTCCTTTATTTTTTCCAAAGAAGCTATCAGAATTTCCGCCGGCAATCGAGCCAGAAAGCCCTGCATCCTTGCCGCTTTGCAATAATACTACAGCGATAAGGCAAACCGCAATGACTATATGTACAATCGTACATACCATTTTCCAATCCAAAACCAACACCTCCTAAATATAAATCATCCTTAGTAGTGTACCACATTTTTTGAATTTTTACAAGGCTTTTTGTAAATTTTCTCATAAAAATCCATTTTGTAAGAAAAGCGGGGATGAAATGGGGAATAAATCTTGCGAAAATGAAAAAAGGATGGTATAATATTTCGATGGACAAGAATAACAGAAATTGAAAATGGATAGATTCCGGAGGAATGAATATGAACAGCCTCAAGGTTTTCAAAGCGGACACCATGTTTGACAAAAGAATAATTGACATGCCCGAGCAACATGCACACAGAAGATATGAAATCTACTATTTAAAGGGCGGGGAACGGAATTATTTTATGGAGGATTCGGTGTATCAGCTATATCCGGGGGCCTTTGCGCTTGTGCCGGAGTATGTCTTACATAGAACATACGGTGGCCCGTATGAACGGATTTTGCTGAGCTTTGATTACACAGAGGTGCCGGAAGAATTAAAGAAGGCGGTGGATAAATGCTTTGTAAAGAGGACAACGCACACGCCGGCCAGTTGCCGCCCGTATATAGAGGCCCTTTGAGAACGAATGCTGGAGGAGTATGAGAAAAATGATTCCACGGCACTGCTTTTGGCACAGTTCGCTTGTCTTGTTATGGAGTTGGCCAAATTTTCTACACTGAAAAAGGAAATACCGAAAGCTGCAACAAGACGGATTTTAGATGTGGTAACATATATCAATGCAAATTTCAAAGAGGAGCTTTCCCTGGATATACTGGCGGCCAGTGCGTATATGAGCCGCGCGCACTTTTGCCGGCAATTTAAGAAAGTTATTGGATTTTCTCCGGTGGAATATATACATAATATGCGCCTTTGTAAGGCGGATGCTTTTTTAGAAAATACCGACATGCCAATTGCGGAAATTGCCGAAAGAGTCGGGTTTTCCAGCGGAAACTATTTTGGTGATTTATTCCGGCGGTACCGCGGCATGTCGCCCAGAGACTGGCGGGAACGCATGCGAAATTCCTGAAACGGGTGCGGTAGCTCCGAGATTTTCCATCGCCATTAAAACGGTTTCCTCAGAAAGTAAAATGCAGTCTCCTCTTAAAAAAAAGAAGGCATGATAAAGAGGCGAGAAAAAGCGATACAGGTCAAGGAGCGTATCCGTACGCTTTACCTGAAAAATCCGGACTTTTTTCGTGTGGGTTAACTTTGCGTGCGCGGAATACAGCGGCGGCGGAACGGCAGGCTGTGCCAGCAAAAAGATGCCAATCCAGCCGCAAAGAAATGAAGAAAAGATAAACGCGAAGACAAGAAGCAGCCCGCCGATTACAAGGCGTAAAACGCGTAAAATTCGGCGTGTATAATATGCCCCCGTTTTTGAAAGCAGAAACAACTGAAAGAGACGGCCACCATCTAAAGGTAGGGCGGGAAGCATGTTAAAGAAGAAAAGGAAAAGATTAATGGTACCATGCGGCGTGTGCTGTAATAAGAAAAAAAGAAGCAGACTTCCGGCCGGCCCCACAGCAGCAATGATGGCAGCCTTTTTTGCGTCTGTTTCCGCAAGTTGCAGACGGCAACCATACGGCAAAAACTGAAGGCGTATGATGGGGACATGCAGGCAAAGCGCGGCGAAAACATGAAAGCCTTCGTGTAGTGTGGCGAAGAGTAGCGTATGCCGGAAGGTGCCGAAAGCGGGGGAAAGACAGGAGAGAAAGAGAAGAAGCAAAAGTACGGGGTGCACTTTCGGAATATGGCGTGGAAAATGACGCATAGGATAGCCTCTTTCAAAAAAATAATAAACTTTGTCAAAAAAAAGAAGGAAATTTGCTTCTTATGACGAATATAAGTATGTATATGTAAAAGACTAGAAAAATATAATGTGAGAGGAGTATTTACATGACAAAAAAGTATGTCTATTTATTTAGCGAAGGCGATGCGAGCATGCGCAACCTCTTGGGTGGAAAAGGCGCAAACCTTGCTGAAATGACGAAACTTGGCATGCCGGTGCCGCAAGGCTTTACCGTTACAACGGAGGCCTGTACTCGGTACTATGAAGATGGTAAACGCATTCATGAAGACATCCAGGCGGAAATCATGGAATATATTGGGAAAATGGAAACCGTAACAGGCAAGAAGTTTGGAGATATGGAAAACCCGCTTCTCGTTTCGGTTCGTTCCGGTGCCCGTGCATCCATGCCCGGCATGATGGATACCATTTTGAACTTAGGCCTTAACGAGGCTGTTGTGGAGGCGCTCTCTGCAAAGAGCGGCAATCCGCGCTGGGCTTGGGATTGCTACCGTCGCTTTATCCAGATGTATTCGGATGTTGTTATGGAGGTCGGCAAGAAATATTTTGAGCAGCTGATTGATGCCATGAAGGAAAAGAAGGGCATCACGCAGGATGTGGATCTCACGGCGGATGACCTTAAGGAACTGGCTTCCCAGTTTAAGGCAGAATACAAGTCTAAAATTGGTGCAGATTTCCCCACAGACCCGAAGGAGCAGCTTATGGGAGCAATTCAGGCTGTTTTCCGTTCTTGGGACAACCCCCGTGCGAATATTTATCGTCGCGATAACGATATCCCGTATGATTGGGGCACAGCTGTCAATGTGCAGATGATGGCCTTCGGTAACATGGGCGAAACTTCCGGTACCGGTGTTGCCTTTACGCGCAACCCCGCCACCGGCGAAAAGAAGCTGTTCGGTGAGTTTCTTATGAATGCACAGGGCGAGGATGTTGTTGCAGGCGTTAGAACACCGCAGAAGATTGACCAGCTGCGCGAGGTAATGCCCGAGGTATATGATGAATTTGTAAAAATCTGTGGCAAGCTGGAAAGCCACTACAGAGATATGCAGGATATGGAGTTCACGATTGAAGATAAGAAACTCTATATGTTGCAGACCCGAAACGGTAAGAGAACTGCGGCCGCCGCTTTGAAGATTGCTTGTGACCTTGTGGACGAAGGCATGATCAGTGAGAAGGAAGCCGTTCTGATGATTGACCCGAGAAATTTGGATACACTTCTGCATCCGCAGTTTGATAGCGCCGCAATGGCAAAGGTAGAACCGATTGGTCGCGCATTAGCGGCTTCTCCCGGCGCAGCATGCGGAAAGATTGTCTTTACGGCTGACGATGCAAAGGCATGGGCAGACAGAGGCGAAAAGGTTGTCCTCGTTCGTCTGGAAACCTCGCCGGAAGACATCGAAGGCATGAAGGCCTCACAGGGCATTCTGACCGTTCGCGGCGGTATGACCTCGCACGCAGCTGTTGTAGCGCGTGGCATGGGTACCTGCTGTGTATCGGGTTGCTCTGCAATTGCAATGGATGAAGAGAACAAGGTATTTACGCTGGGTGGAAAAACCTTCCACGAAGGCGATGCGATTTCGATTGACGGCTCGACCGGTTGCATTTATGACGGCATTATCCCAACGGTGGATGCTTCCATCGGCGGCGAGTTCGGTCGTCTGATGAGCTGGGCTGACAAGTATCGCGAGCTGAAGGTCCGCACCAACGCTGACACTCCCCGCGACGCTGCTCAGGCTGTGAAGTTCGGCGCTGAAGGTATCGGCCTCTGCCGTACCGAGCACATGTTCTTCGACCCCGACCGCATCATGGCTATCCGCGAGATGATCTGCTCCGACAGCGTGGAGAAGCGCGAGAAGGCTCTCAGCAAGCTCGAGGCCATGCAGCAGAGCGACTTCGAGGGTATCTATGAGGCAATG
>JAZSDW010000013.1:0-4426 GCA_045531355.1 Clostridia bacterium
CATCAGGCGGCGCAGAATTTTATACATGTGTTCCTTTTCTGCATCTTTCGGCACCTTTTCTTTCGGCGCTTCTTCCTTTGGCGCTTCTTCCTTCGGCACTTCTTCCGGTTTTTCCGTTTCTGCCGCCTCTTCCGCTTCTTCAAGCACTTTCAGCTTTTCCTCAGCTTCTGCCATGTGTGCAAGCATGGAAGCGGGCGGCATTTTCTTTGTGTTCTTTTCCAGAGAACGCTTTTTAGATTTTGCCATAGTAAGGCTCCTTTCTTATTTATAGAGTTCTTTTTCGGCGTATTCGCCCACCGTCACCGGCATGGGGCCGCGGTGGCCGCAATAGGGGCAATGCCCGATTCTTTCTTCTGTCCAGCCCTTGTCCCGAAGCGCCGCACGCTCACACCGGGGACAGACCGGGTTATCGCGAAGCTTTTCAAGGTCAATGCTCTGCAAATAGGCGTGCCGTCGCATACGCCGCGCGACGGCCTGTGGTAAATAAATTTGCATCGTTCCTCTCTTTCCGGGACGGTCAGCCGCCCCTATCGTTTTCGTCTATTTTTTTGCGTTTTCTGCTTCCGGAGGCGTTTCCGAAAGCGGAAGCCCCAGATAATCCGATAAAAATCCACGAATTTCCTGCGGCGAAATGAGGCCCTTTTGGTAAAGGTCGCTCATCATCTGGTAGGCCGTAGCTTTGTTCGCCGGAAGGCCGGCGCCCACAGTCACCACAAGGTCAAAGGCGGCATCTTTTACGGAGCCGTCCTTTTTGGGGATACCTTTAAGGTCACTCCCGCGGAAGAAGAGAAAATCGCCACCTTGCTCCGTAAGGCGGATGGCAACCTCCTCCGTCCAATATTCCCGCACCATAGCGAGGCAGTAGGAAAAGACCTCGGCCAGCGTTTCCTGCAGAAGGAGTTTTTTGTGCTGAATGGACATCTGGCCGCCCTGCTGCAGCACCGTAGCCTCCGCCGCCGTCGTAACGCCGGCCTGCTTGGCGCCGGTCATCTGGTCGGAAAAACGGGTAATTCTCTGGCTTTCGTACCGGAGCGCCGTTTCCCTTCGCTGCAGAATGTAAGCCGGAAGCGGTGGCGCCTCCAGATTCCGCACGGCCGAAACGCTTGTAGTTGGAATGTTGAGGCCTGCCTCATTCGTCATGGCATCAAGGTCAATGCCGCTCCCGGTTTCGATAAGGCGTTGGGGATTCCCGGTGAGGCGTGCGTTGATGCGGATCTGGTCATCCAGATCGTTTATCAGGTCCTGCACGGGAATGAGCAGCTCCACATCCCCCTTGCCCCAGATGGAGCCTTCGCGGAAATAGAGCGGCGTAAAGAAATAAGGATAGCGGCCGCCGGGGTAAAAGTCCTTCTCCTCTTTTTTGAAGCTGTCGGACAAAATCAGACCGCAGCCCGTCATTTCCACAAGCCGGAGTTTTCCGCCTTCCTTTGTCCACACAAGCATGTGCAGATAGGTTCCGTCCTGTGCATCTTCGCCCGCAAACTGCGGCCGGTAGCCGGGCACAATCGCATCCGCCACGGCATCGCCATACTGCTCTCTCGCCCAATGGACCGTCTTGCACACCGTTTCGATGATGAAAGCGGCTTCGTCGATGCGGTAGACATCTGTAATGCCGGGGTCAACGAAAAGGTGCATGGGGTTTAAGGCTTCGATAATCGGGAGGCCTACCCCGTCCAAAGCATCCGGTGCATAGGAAACGCGGAAAATGCCGGTGCCGAATTTTTCGCGGCGGCGCTCGTGCAAATCCAGCTTACGAAGGAGCTTGTTTTTGTCCTTGATAAATTCCAGCACCTTCTGCACACTGGACGCAAACGGCGCATCATCGGGCGTAACAGGAAGCGGGAGAATACCGATGCTTTGCTCAAGCAGCATGGAAACCTGCCCTTCCACATTCGCGTGGATGATGTTGGTAGACGAGCCGGGGTCATTTTCCGACTGCGGGAGGTTGACATCGCCCTCCCAGTACGCTTCATAAAGTGCAAATCGCTCGGGAAGGCCGCGGCGGTTTTTGTCCTGCCATGCGTCGAGATAATACTGGCGGTATTGCGCGGCGAGGGCGCGCTCCTCCTCCGTCATCAGCGCACGGCGTAGAGTTCGTCGGTTTTGCATGTAGTTCACCTCCTCTCTGCCGGACAGCTCTGTCCACTGTCCGCGCACGGTTTGAGTATAGCGGGGAAACCGCCTGTTTGCCACGGCATCTTTTGTGCATCGGAAGACGGGGCGGTTTGTGCACGGAAAATAGGCGCATAAAACGCATCAAATATAAAAATTTGCAAAAAAGATTGACTTTGCGCGCCAAAAATTGTATAATACTAGTTGTACTAACTTTTAGGAGGTCAAATATGAAAAAGGGAAACCCCGAGAAGAAAATTTCAAAGGAAATCAGAGAAAAAATTGAAAATAAAACCGTTATGGCCACGGCAATTGCGCTGGTTTCGGCAATGACGATGCTCTTTTTGTATAATTGGTCTGTATCCATCTATGCAGCCGGAACGCGGATTTTAATCCTGATTCTCCAGTGGCTTGGCGTTTTGGGCGTTGCTGCGTTTTTGGCATTGTATTTTGTGAAGAAGGAAAAGAAATTCCTGTTTGTGCTTCCCTATTTTGCTGTGGGCGCAATTTTCATGCGGGAGATTCTTTCCGGCACAATTACCACGCTGATTCTGTCCCTTCTTTCCAAAATCCCCTTTTTACACCTTTCGGCGCATGCCTCAACGGCGGCACGCTTTAATTTCGTATATATCTGCCTTGCGATCTATCTCATCGCTTCGTATATCTATTACGGCGTAAAGCTGAAAAAGCTCACGAAATAAGCGGCAAAAGCGGGCACTTTTCTGATTGCAAAAGACGGCGGCCCGGGGCTAAACAAAACATTCGCCCGGAAACTTTGGTTTCCGGGCGTCTTTTACATATAATAGGGAAAAAAGGTTTGACGAGAGTGCGTGCGCGGGTGTATAATAGAAGAAAGCGCCGCATTCCCGGAAAGCACATAAAAATGAAAAGGAGCGAGCGAGCATGTTTCGGAATAAAACCTTACTGATAACCGGCGGAACCGGATCCTTCGGCAACGCCGTATTAAACAGATTTTTAGAAACGGACATCGGCGAAATCCGCATTTTTTCGCGTGACGAAAAGAAGCAGGACGATATGCGCCACGCCTATCAGGTGGCGATGCCCCAGCATGCGGAGAAGATTAAATTCTATCTCGGCGATGTGCGGGATTTGGCCAGCATCAAAAATGCAATGCACGGCGTTGACTATGTCTTTCATGCTGCGGCACTAAAGCAAGTGCCTTCCTGCGAGTTTTTCCCGATTGAAGCCGTGAAAACGAATGTGCTCGGCACAGAAAATGTGCTCACAGCCGCCATTGAGGCGGGCGTGCGGAAGGTGATTTGCCTTTCGACCGACAAGGCGGCCTATCCCGTAAACGCAATGGGAACCTCGAAAGCGATGATGGAAAAGGTGGCGGTGGCCAAAGCGCGTACCGTTTCCCCTGAAAAAACGACGATTTGCTGCACGAGGTACGGGAATGTAATGTGCTCGCGCGGGAGCGTCATTCCGCTGTGGATTGACCAGATTCGCGCAAAGTCCCCCATTACGGTGACGAGCCGCGAGATGACGCGGTTTATCATGAGCCTTGAAGAGGCGGTCGATTTAGTTCTTTTTGCCTTCGAAAACGGCGAAAGCGGCGATATCCTTGTGCAGAAGGCGCCTGCGTGCACGATTGAAACGCTGGTGAAGGCCGTTTGCCGCCTGTTTGGCGGAAACGAAGCGGATGTTAAGGTTATCGGCATCCGACACGGCGAAAAAATGTATGAAACACTTCTGACGAACGAGGAATGTGCCGGCGCCATTGATTTAGGCGAGTTTTACCGCGTACCGGCCGACCGGCGGGATTTGAACTACGATAAATATGTAAAGACAGGAAACGCCGCGCGCAGTCTGCTTTCCGAATTTAACTCGGCCAACACAACCCAGCTTTCGGTAGACGAAGTGGTCGAAAAACTTTTAAAACTGCGCGACATTCAGGAGGAGCTGAATAAAGAATGATGGAAAAGGAAGCACGCGGCCTTTTTCCGTTTTTGGCCGCGGCCGCAAGCGGGCGGGAATTGCCCTCTCTGCCTTTGGATACGCCACTTTTGACATGGCAAGCCCTTGCCGCCTTCCATTCGGTAGAAACCATTTTCGCCTACGGAATTTTGGAAAGCCCCTTCCCGCTTTCGGCGGAGACGAAGGAAAAGCTATATCAAAAGCTCGCCGCCGCCGCGCTCGATACGGCGCGAAAAGCGGCGCTTTTAAAAGAAACAGAAGCGGCGCTTAGAGAAAAGGGCGTAGACTATATGCCGCTGAAGGGCGTATTGCTTTCGCCTCTTTACCGCTATCCCGAGATGCGGCAGATGGTTGATGTGGACCTTCTGGTGCGCGC